>NZ_CP031728.1:5467500-5762391 GCF_008806975.1 Cellvibrio sp. KY-GH-1 | reverse complement strand
CTGGTCTTTGGGGCCATCTGCCACGATCTTGCCACCGTCAATCACAATAATTCGATTAACCAATTCCAATAGCGAGGTGCGATGGGTAATAACCAGCAGAGTTTTATGGGCGGCGAATTGCATCAAGTTACGTTTGAACTCTTCTTCACTGGTGTGATCCATGGAACCGGTAGGCTCATCCATTAATAAAATAGGAGGATCATTTAACAAGGCACGCGCAATACTCACAGATTGACGCTGGCCGCCAGACAACAGCTGGCCGTGTTCACCCACCGGCATTGCCAACCCATAGGATGCTGGTTTACAAACTCAGTTAATCCACTTAAGCGTACCGCTTCCAAAATCATTTCATCGGTTGCGTGAGTTGCACCCAACGCGATGTTGTCGCGTAGCGAGCCGTAAAATAAATTCACGTCTTGTGCGACATACCCCATATTGCGCCGCAACTCAGCCGGGTCCAGCTGGCGAATATCTATTCCATCTAACAAAACATTGCCGAAGCTAGCTTCATACAAGCCAGCAATTAATTTTTCCAGGGTGGTTTTACCCGAGCCATTACGCCCCAACACGGCAACTCGCTCGCCAGGATTAATTTTGAAAGATACATCGCGCAAGACTTCACGCTCATCCTGTGGATACTGAAACGCGACTTTTTTAAACTCGATTCCACCTTGTAAGCGGGACGGCTAATCCATTGTTTATCGAGTGGTCGCTCCACAGGTTTTTCCATAATTTGCTCAAGCGCAGTCAATGCTGTTGCCGCACTGTGATACTGCATCAACAAACCCGCCGTTTGGCCGACTGGCGCCATAATGCGGGATGAAAGCATGTAAGCGGCAATCAGTCCGCCCTGGCTCAAATTGCCATCAATAATTTGATAAACACCGACGATGATAATAACCACCGAAACTGCTTGCTGAATCCAGGCGGTACCACTACCTACGGAACCGGACAACAAACGCATCTTCACACCGACCCGAGAAACCAATAAGGTTGTTTTTTCCCAGATAGATTGCATGCGCCTTCTGCGCCCAATATTTTTAGTGTCTCCAAACTGGAAAGGCTTTCCACTAACGTGGCATTGCGTTGCGCCGACGCTTGCATGGAATTTTCAGACAAAACATGCATTTTGTGTTGCACCGCGGCGGTATAAATCAACATGAGTATGACTCCCACCAATACCGGAAAAATCAGCGGCCAGGAAATCAGCAACACCACAATCATAAACAACAACACAAACGGCAAATCCACTAGCGCTAAAATAGTGGCCGATGAAATGAAACTTCGCACCGCTTCGAAGGATTGCAAACCTGCCGCAAAAGAGCCGACAGATGCAGGGCGCTCGGATAACTTCATCCCCAGTACCCGCTCCATAATGGCAGCGGAAAGCGTGACATCGACACGGCTCGCTGCAAGGTCCACAAACCATGCACGCATCATCCGTAATACAAAATCGGCGCTGATCGCAATCACCATACCAATGGACAATATCCAAAGGGTATCGGTCGCATGGTTCGGAACAACCCGGTCATATACATTCATCACAAATAACGGCGAGACCAATGCAAAAAAATTGATCAACAACGCAGTTAGTAACACGTCGCGATACAAATATTTATGCTGTGAAATAATCCCCCAAAACCAATGGGCATCTGGATTTTGTTGGCGGCTGGTTTTAGCGATATCCGAGACTTGCGCATCGAAACGCTCGGTTGGCCGGGCATAAATCACACGCCCGGTATATCGCGCGGATAATTCGCTAGCTGTCATTAACACGCTAGCTTCCCCGAGTTCAGGAAAAATAACACGCGCATTGCCATCGTCCAGCGACAACAACACACAGGCATTATTGCCATCGAGCACTAGCACAACAGGAAAGAGCGCGGGGTTGAGTTGCGCAAGCGAACGATGGGCAATTTTACTGGTAAGTCCAGCACGCGTAGCGGCGCGCGCAAATAATGAAGGAGTTAAATCAGCATCCAATGGCAAGCCCGCCATTAATGCCTCGCGTGTTGCTGTTAATTGATGAGTGCGAGCAAGAATCAACAAGCATTCAAGCAAAGGACCGCCGTTGTGGGCAGCAGTGGCGGTATCCAATGCAGGTTGTACATCAAGGGTCATGATTGCTCCGTCACTCGTGCAAAACGCTATAAATCTGTTCCAAATCGCGGGTCTGCGTAATAAGGCCCATGTAATATAGATGGCGATTTATGGCATGGCAATTTCCCTGCACATTTTTAGCCGGAGTGTTGAATACTTGCGCGAATTGACGATAAAAAAGCGCATCAACTCTGCCGACTTGATGCGCTTTTTGCAATGCCAACTATCAATCAGGCAAACCAATTGCGTTTTACTGGCGACTACGTGTTACCGTCACATCGACTCGGCGATTAGCCGCTTTACCTGCTTCAGTATTGTTATCTGCTGTGGGGCGGGTAGCACCAAAGCCATCCACTGTCATAGGTACAGTTTCCAATCCATTCAACACAAAATAATCGCGCACTCGTTGGGCGCGCGCTTTGGACAATGGAATATTCAACGCATCAGTACCGGTGTTATCGGTGTGACCTTCAATTTTAATTTGCACCACATTTTTTGTGGCTTTGATATCTGCCACCAAAGCATCCAGCCGCTGGGCTGCGCCAGGCTTTAGCTCCGAACTGCCAACATCAAATAACGCATCACCACTTACCGGGGTTAGTTCGCTGATCAAATCCGCTCGACTCAACGCCGTAGGTGCATCATTTGGACATGCTGATTCAGAGACTTTCAGTGAATCCTCTACTTTCACATCATGCAGAATTCCCAAACCATCGCGCACAATGCCCAAGGCTGGCAACAAACTACCCATTGCCGCCAGTGAGCGTGCATGGGCAATTTCCAGATCACCTTCAGCAGTGATTAATGCCCGGCTAGCCTGGAAATATTCATTTTCTGCATCAAGTAAATCCAGCAGAGTACGCTGACCAATATTAAATTGCTCAGCGTAGGCAGCGCGTACTTTATCGCTGGATAATTTGTGTTGCTGCAAAGAAATTAATTGCTCACGAATACGCTGGGCATCGTTATAGGCAATCTGGGTATCCTGACGTAAATCTACGCAGGCTTGATCGCGCAAATCTTTCGCCTGATTCACTTGCTCTAACGAACGACGCACCGCCGCACGATTGGCACCGCCGCTGTATAGGTTGTAGGTAATTGCCAACTCAACGGCATTTTCGTCACCCCAGGAGTCCGGGTCGGTACGATTGTCAAAACCATTCTGGTTGCGGCTAGTTACGCCGCGCGCACGCAATTCTGCTTTGGGGTAGTAGCCGGAGCGCTCTACTTTTACCGCTGCTTGTGCGGCACTGATATTTTTAATCGCTGCATGAAAAGCCGGATTCCCCTGATACGCCAACACAAGGGCTTCGCGCACTGACGGCGGCAGTTGTTTATTGGCTAAATCGCTCGGCGCTAATTCTTCTGCTGGTAACTGACCTACAACTCGCAAGTAACGCGCGGTTACGTCGTGCAAATTGGAAGCTTCCGTTAGCAGATTAGATTCTGCCAACGCCAAACGCCCTGCTACTTGTTCCAGATCTACGCGACGCCCAACACCGGTGGTTACGCGCTCTTCAATCTGCGCATAAACTTCGCGATGTTTTTGGTAGTTATTGCGCGCCAGCTCTACCAAATCGCGATTGCGTTTTACATCTTCGTACGCGCGCACGGCTTCAAGCGCAGTCGTTTCAACAGAACCCAATAATTCGTAATAGCGCACCAAGCGAATACCATCCATACGCTTCACTTCACCGGAGGTTCGGAAACCGTCAAACAACATTTGCGTTAGGCTAACTTGCCCCTGACCGGTGGAATAAGTGCCGCGACCATCATAGTCACGCGAGGTTTCTCCTGACGTTGCCGATAAATCTACCGATGGTAAATATCCCGCACGAGCAACGCGCACATCCAGCGCTGAAGCTTTAAACTCGTGCCAGCTGGCCTGCACATCGGGGTTGGACTCAATGGCTTTCAACGCCGCATCTTTTACTGTGCTTTGCGCAAAGATAGAAGAAGACAAGGCATACAAAGAAAGAAATAAAAGGGATTGTTTGAATGAACGACCGGGAGGTAAAAGTGAACGGATCATTAAGCTATTTTCCGATTTTATAAATGTTAGAAATTTAATACGGTTCATGTCCCTAACACTATGGTGCCCACGCTCCCAGATAACATAAGGCGCACCAGTTATATCTGCATTTTAGCCAATGCACTGCAAGTGTCTTACCCAGCCAACTGTTCCGTTGAAATATTGGCGGAGAAATCGGTAACTGGAAATGTTTATTATTAAAGGGGGAGTAAATCCCGCCGGTATCATCTCGTCAATCCAGTGCCGTCTGGTTACTAACCACACTCTGCTTTGCCTCAGTAAAGCGATTTATGGCTTGCTATTACCTAGCTACTTTCATTAAGACGCTGAAACTGGCACAAAAAACATCCAAACCTTGATTTTCATCATAACCCAACGCTGATTTATTCCACAACAGAATTTATAAGTGTGATCAATATCACATTGCTATAACCAAAATACTGGTTATCGCTTTATGAGTATTCCGAGTTACGCCGATAAATGTGAATACCGAAATCCAACTGATCCACTAACCCCTCTTCTTCTATTTGGGTACGTAAATCGATCGACATCCTCCAGGCAAATGGCGTCATCGCCAATAAAGCCTTACAAAGTGCCTTGTCCGTAATCGTCAATGCCGACGTCAGCCGCTCCTGCCCAACCAACCTGAAACCGAGCGGCACAGGCGGCGCCTCGTGCGGGCGTACCTGGGTATAAATACGTTGCCGCAAGTTCAATAGATGATCTTCGGCGGGCGCAACTATAACTAAATAGCCATCATCCTTTATTACACGCCATAACTCTGAATCCTTACTGGGTGCATAAATGCGTGTAACCATATCCATTGATTGATCCGCAAAGGGCAAATCAAAGCTTGATGCCACGACATACAAACAACGTAATTTATCGAGCGTAGATTTAGCGGCAAGTCTAACGCCAACTTTGGCGATATCCAGCCCATAAATTTGAGCCTGAGGTAAGGTCTCCGCGAGGCCATCTGTGAAATACCCCTCGCCACAACCGATATCCAGCAGGGTTTGCGCAGGAGTTTGTAGTTGTGCGCGGACCACCGCTTGCAGCCGGCTTTTTAACGGCTCAAAAAAACCGGCTTGTAAAAATTCACGGCGAGCTTGCAGTTGCTCTTTTGCATCACCGGGCTCGCGTGAGTTTTTATGATGCACCGGCAATAAATTGAAGTAGCCTTCTTTGGCGCGATCAAACTGGTGGTGATTTTCACAGGCAAGTCCTTGCGAATTTACTTGCAATGGCAACTTGCATAATGGGCAACGCAAATCTTTCATAGAGCACAAATCTTTATTGGAAAAAGCTACAAAAAATAAGCGCGCAGGATGGCGACTCACCGGTAATTAAGCAAGTCATTGCTCTGGAAAAAGCCGGAGATGCCAGTTGAGTTACTGAGGGCAAACTCCGGCTTGAATTGAATGTCAGTTTTCTTCTGGCACCTCGTAGCGATCAATAATGTCGCGCACCAAACCGCTACGCACTATATCTTCACGCTCAAACTCATGCACGTACACATTAGGCAGACCTTGCAACCGCTCAACCGCGTCAGCCAAACCGTTGGGGCCACGAATATCACTTTGCTTGATATCGCCGTTAATCACCACTTTACAATCTTCACCGATGCGAGTTAAAAACATTTTCATTTGCGCCGGGCTAGTATTTTGCGCTTCATCCAGAATCACAAAAGTTTTGCTGTTAAAAGTCTTACCGCGCATGAACGCCAGTGGCGCAGCCACTATCCGACCATGACGCAGGCAGTAATCCACAGTCCCCGCTCCCAAACGCTCATTCAGAATATCGCGGAAGGCATCAATATATACCGAGAATTTCTCATCCAGATCACCCGGCAAAAAGCCCAGGTTTTCGCCGGACTCCACCGCAGGGCGAGTCAGGATAATCCGCTCAATTCGCCCTGACTCCAGCGCTTCCGCCGCTAAAGCACCTGCACAATAGCTTTTGCCGGTACCGGCGGGGCCAATACCAAAGGTAAGCATGTGGGTGTTTATAGCGTGGATATAGTCTTGCTGGGATTTTGTCTTCGCGCGGAGCGGTTGGGGAGAGCGAGGGGGAGAGTAAGCAGTTTCGAGTTGTTGCGAGCGGGATTTGAGGTCGACGATATTGTCATCAGTCCGTTGGTGCTGGTTCTTTCGCGATTTATGCCGTGACGTTGAGTAGCTATTATCGTCAAAGTGTTGGTGATTTGCACTGCGTCTGGCATGCGATTTTTTTGCCATAAATCATAATCCCCTTCAGGTCGGTAAGTATCACGAGTACTTAAAGCAATACCCGTTAGTATGAGTCACCCGATTTACGCAATTCGATAATGTGGATTACATGATATGCCGATTCACCTCCTCTTAATTAGATCTGTTTAAAAACTGAATTCAAACAAAAACACGTCAAGTAAAGCAAAAGGCTATGACAGAAACATGACGGCAGATAGAGTCAATTTCATCGCGTATAAGCACTTTTAATCTAGTGAAAAGCACTCTTGCAAATTCCAGATTTTCTCGCGACTCCAACCTGCAGTCACCTTCAAAAAAAGCAACCGATTGTGGTTTAAGTTGTAGCGGGCAACTACTGGTTGTGTTCGTTACCCTTGATTTGATACTAGGCTTATTTTTGATTTGGGTCAATCACTTCTTTGCAATAAAAGTGACATAGCCGGCAGGCATTAAAATCAGGCAGACGGATATTATTCATCACCCGCATCATCCAGATTTTTACTGATCTTCTTTTTCGGTGGCGCAAATCCATCAACAACCTGAGTATTTTTTAATGCGGTAGGAACACGACGATTACCTATATTTTTCTTATCGCGCTCGCGTACTTTTACCTTGGGCTTTTTATCATCAACCTTTTCATCTTTAGCTGATTTCTTTTTAGTGCCCGCCGCCTTACCAGACGCCTTCACTTTGTCTGGCCCTTGGTACCTGCCCTTCAAGCCGGGCATTCCAATAGTTTCGAAGGAAACACTCAAATAGCGCTCAATGCTTTTGCACAGATTCCATTCTTTAGCGTCCACCAGGGTCACCGCTCTACCCTCTGCATCGGCGCGACCAGTACGACCAATTCGATGCAAGTATTCATCGCCCGAATGCGCCACATCAATATTCACCACCAATTCCACACCGGGAATATCCAGGCCACGCGCCGCCACATCAGTTGCCACTAATAATTGGGTGCGCCCTTGACGGAAATGCTCTAACGCAATTTTGCGCTGATCCTGGGTGATATCGCCGTGCAAGCAACTTACGCGATATTTGTTGTACCGCAGAAAATTATCCAGCTGGGTTGCGCGCGCTTTGGTATTGGTAAAAATTATTGCCTTTTCAAAAGAAGCTTTTTGCAACAGCGCAACCAGCAACTTTTCTTTGTGCTTGTAATCGTCCGCCAACATCATTTGCTGGATAATGGCATTAGGCTTTTCATCCAAATAGATTTCTTCCGCCTCGCCGAGAATGACTTGCTTAATCAAATGGCGCAGACCTTTTTGCTCCATGGTGGCAGAGAACAATAATGTCTGACGTTCTGAGCGGCAGCTGGCGGTAATTTTGAGCACATCTTCACTCAAGCCCATATCGAGCATGCGGTCTGCTTCGTCCAGCACCAGAAACTCCAGGCCGGAGAACTCGGTAGACTTCAGCATCACGTGCTCGGCCAGACGCCCCGGAGTACCCACCACAATTTCCGGATTTTTGCGTAACATGGCTTTTTGGTATTTAAGTTCCTCACCACCGCAAATCGTACCGACTTTCATGCCGGTGAATTTCAACAGTTGCTCCGCATTTTTTACTATCTGCCTAGCCAGTTCTCGCGTGGGAGTCAAAATCAGCATACGGGTCGAACTAGGGTTTACCGAAGGGCGACTCAACATTGCTTGTAGCGCAGGCAACAAAAAAGCGACTGTTTTGCCACTGCCAGTTTTGGAGCTCACGATAAGATTCTTCCCGGCCAATACCGCGGGAATAGCCTTTGCCTGGACTGGTGTAGGTTGCTCATAACCCAGCAGGTCAATGCCCTTGCGCAATTGGCTATCGCTAATCAGGTCATGAAAGCTGGATTGAGTCATGGTAAACCTCGATAAAAGTCAGGAATAAGCAAAAAGGCCGCGCAATCTACGCAGGGTTGAACAATTTTTCAACCAAAACTGGTTCTATGTCGTTAAAATGCCGCCCTTTCGCAATACTGAGCAACCCTCATGAGAATTATGCTGGCCCCGATGGAGGGCGTAGTCGAGCACCACGTACGCGATATCCTTACCCGTATTGGCGGACTGGACGGCTGCGTCACCGAGTTCATTCGCATTACCGATCAAAAACTGCCTTACAAAGTCTTTTATAAATTCGCCCCCGAGCTGGAAAGCGACTGCAACACCCCCAACGGCACACCGGTACGAGTGCAATTGTTAGGCAGCAAGCCTGAACCAATGGCAATTAACGCCCTTGAGCTCGTTAATTATGGAGCCAAAGCAATAGACCTAAACTTCGGTTGCCCGGCAAAAACAGTAAACTCCCACGAGGGCGGCGCCTGTTTATTACGCACACCCGACCGTGTTTACTCCATTATTAAGGCAGTACGGGATGCGGTGCCACAGGAAATTCCCGTTACCGCCAAAATTCGACTCGGCTACGAAGATCGCAGTAGCTATATGGATAACGCCCGCGCCGTAGAGGCCGCGGGCGCCAATGAGCTTACCGTACACGCCCGTTCCAAAGCCGATGGCTACAAGCCACCCGCCTACTGGCATTACATCGCCGATATTCGCGCCGAGTTAAAAATTCCAGTCGTGGCAAATGGGGAAATCTGGTCGGTGGACGATTACTTGCGCTGTCGCGAACAGGCTGGCGGTGCCGATGTAATGCTCGGTCGCGGCCTGCTCTCCTGCCCTGATCTGGCGAGACAAATCAAAGCACACATCAATAATGAGGAGTACACCCCGCTGACCTGGGCAGAAATCTGCATCATGCTCTATGACTATTATCGGCTCACGACTCCGCTATATTGTGAGCGCAACTGCGGCAACCGGGTGAAGCAATGGCTGATGTATTTAAGCCGCCAGTACCCCCAAGCCCAGGTGTTTTTTGAGGCAATAAAACGCAAAACCACACCATCGGAATTAGAGGCCTGCTTCCAGGAAGCACTAGCAGCCTGTTGAGACACATCGCATAGCAATTACCGCACAATGAAAAAGGCCCGCAAGAATTGCAGGCCTTTTACTCTCACCGTCGTTGTAGTTAACTTTTACTAGCGACTAATGGATCAGCTCATCGAAACCGCCCATCAAATCATTCGTCTCATCAATTTTTTCCGCCAACTTCACCATATTAATTCCCAGCTTGGTTGCCAGGTCATTCGGGAAATGCACCAACAAATCTGCATCATTTCCTTTCTCGTGAGTGTGCACTATGTAATCCGCAATACTGATTAAGGCAGCAAAGCGTGAGAATTCCGGCGCTGCCAATGGATTAAGCTGGTAGCGAATACCCGCGACTATTGCATCAGGAAACTTCCAGCGATTCGCCAACTCAGCGCCTGCCTCTGGAAAATTAAATCCAAGCACATTTTTTTCGATATCTGAATTGCGCGCACCACGATCCACTACCTTCTGGATCTCTTTGCACTCTTCAGGCAACAAAATATGGATAAGTAATTCGCCAATGTTGTGGATCATGCCGCAGGTAAATGCCGTTTCCGCATCATCCTTAGAGAATTTTGCCAACCATTTACAGGTTGCGGCCACCGCAAAACTGTTGTGCCAGAAGGCAGGCAGATCAAACCCTTCAGGCGCCTTGAATGCTCCCGTCATCCCCGATGCAAGAACCAGCGTACGCACCGCGTTAAACCCGAGAATAAATACCGCATCACTAACCGAACCTACTTTGCGATTGCCGCCGTAATGCGCAGAGTTTGCTGCACGCAGCAGCTTGGCGGTCAAGACCTGATCAGCGCCAACTTTTTTTGCAATAGCTTCATTATTGACATTTTCATCACCGAAGCTTTCGATTAACTCCTGAACGACTTTAGGAATATTCGGCAACTTCTGAGCGTTATCGATTAAATTTTTAAGCTCCACAATACCCTCGCTTGCTTCTTGTATGGTCAAACGGCAAGGTCGACATCCAACCCAAAATCCCTCGCCTGAGATTTGGTATAGCAAAGCTTTGGCTTATCGCAATTGCAGACGTCAAAAAATGGAAGACTGATAACGAAAATTTAATCGCAGAAATGAAAAAAGCCTGTCATTTCTGACAGGCTTTTTAATATGGCGCACTCGGGAGGATTCGAACCTCCGACCGCTCGGTTCGTAGCCGAGGATAAAACTCTTTATTTTCAGTCTCTTAGTTAATCTTTTTTTACCTCAGCCACGCTGCTAACTCATTGATTTATTGAGGTAAAAAATGATTTTTTACCTCAATAAAACCCCCTGATCTCCCTCATTTAAAAAGCACCTGAAAAAGTAATCCAGGCCCAGCCTGCCACTTTATTAATTTTTCCAGGGGCACAGGTCCGCACAAAAAGGCGTGGCTCCATGGATCAGCTTATTAACTTGTTGTTTTATATACATTTTATTAAATTTGTTGAGACCTTTCCCCCAAAACCTAGACCATGACGACGATGAGATTTCCAATTATCCTGCACCCAAGGAGATCTCACCATGAAAAAGCGCTATACCGAAGAACAGATCATCAAAGCCATCAAAGACCATGAAGCCGGAGTCAAGATAGACGACATTTGCCGTCGCCTTGGCATATCCACAGGCACCTTCTACAACTGGCGAAGCAAATATGCGGGAATAGAAGTCAACGAAGCCAAGCGCATGAAAGACCTGGAACAAGAAAATAACAAACTCAAGCGTATTCTGGTGGAAAAGCTGATGGAGATTTAAGCACTCAAGGATGTGATTTCAAACAGTTCATTAAATTATTTGTCGCCAGTGGCGTTCGCCAAGCTGGCGGCTTAACATGGAAATATCATCCTTGAAGTGGTGCTGAGATTGGGGAAAGGTCAGGGCAAGACGAAACTCTATTATAAATTTTTTATGCTTTCCAACAATTCAGCAGTGCAGCTTTGTGTGCATAGTTCAAACGAAAAAAATATTTAAATTGGAGAAATTAGAATATGTATGCTTCCAAGGACACACAAAAAGAAAATATAAATAACGTCGTTTCTGATCAAAATAAAGTAAACAGCATTCAAATCAATAACTTTTTTGATAACCGTCCCGAAGCTATAGCTCAAAGGAAGCTTGTAGATCTAATTAATAATAATCGAAATCATAATAAGATAACCGCTTTCTCTAACAATGACCGTCCGTTAACTCAAGGCAGCCCCCCTATACAACTTGAAGCAAGCCTTGAGGAGGTTAAAAATATCGGAGAACAAATACTAGGGCACTCAGTAAACGAATTGGATGATACAGATGAAAATAACCAGCCCCCTACTCAGAATAAAGTGATACAACGGCTAGTAAATCCAGCGATTAGTTTAGGAAATCCTTATACGTTTCAAGTAGAGCCAGCCGACATTGGAACAGGGACGGCTACTACGCTGGGGACAAGAAACTATGTAAATGGGGGAGGAGCACCTCTTTTTCCAACTGCTTCATTTGCATATGGTTTTTTCCCAGGCGGTGGCGGTTGGGCTCCTGGAGCAGCGCCAGGCCCCTTGCAAGTAGCACCAAATCCACCCGCCCCGCCTGGTGTGGCTTATGATGTGGGCCATGCCTTGGGAAGGCAAAATGGAGGTTTAGGTCATGTAAATAACTGGGTGTTTCCACAAGATAGAAATGTGAATCGTGGCTGGGCTGGTACATTTCCCTTATGGAGAGCTCATGAAAATGCATTCAGGAACGGTGTCCAAGCGTTACCTCCAGGGGGCTTTGGAATATGGCACGTGAGTTTGCCATAGCAAATCACTAGAAAGACATCGTACGTATGCAGCACTAGCACAATAAACGTAAAAACTGACTTGTACATTTTAAGGTTGCCAAACCAAGCGTTAAAACCGATCTAGTACTAGTACAGTTTATAAAAGTATCCGCAAAAGACGTGCTGATTAACGGCCTCAATATTTTACCCCAAAAATAACAAAGGGTTAGCTATCACTAGCTAACCCTTTGATTTGTATGGCGCACTCGGGAGGATTCGAACCTCCGACCGCTCGGTTCGTAGCCGAGTACTCTATCCAGCTGAGCTACGAGTGCGTTGTTGAGGCGCGCATTCTATTGATCGAGTCTTGGTGAGTCAAGCATTTATTTGATTTTCTTTTTCGAAACTTTCAAATTAATACTTTATAAATCAACAATCTACAAAATTCGACCAAGTTGTACAAACAGCATTCAATGCTGTGATGCGCGACTTGTACTTGTTCTAAATACTGGCGGTGAGAGAGGGAGTCGAACCCTCGATACCTTGCGGTATACACACTTTCCAGGCGTGCTCCTTCGGCCACTCGGACATCTCACCGTTTTTCTTTGCAAAGGTACTTCTTTGGCTACCCCTGCGAAGGCGCGCTAATGTACACAAGCAAGCACACAAACGCAATCTTATTCCTGCGACCAATAGCTAAAAAAATCTTCCGGATTTTGCTCGCGCGGTAAATGCGCAGGCACAGCTGGCATGCCGATATACACGTAACCAATAATCTCTTCCGTTGGCCCCACCCTAAGTGCGTTTTTGACTTGAGGGTCGTAGGCCATATCACCTGTTCGCCATACAGCTCCCAAGCCTAATGCGAAAGCGGCATTAATCAGGTTTTGCGCTGCTGCGCCTGCTGAAATAATTTGCTCTATCCGCGGCACTTTTGGATTTTCCTGACACTTGGCAATACACGTAATGATCATTGGTGCACGCAGGGGCATGGACTTAAATCGCTCCAACTCCGCCGCAGTAATATCCGGCTTATTGGCCTTGCCCACTCGAGCAAACAGCTCACCCAGCTTTTCCAAAGCTACACCCTCAATCACCAAAAATCGCCAAGGACGCATATTACCGTGATCTGCCGCGCGTAAGGCGGCCTTGAATAGCTGGTTTAATTGTCCCCTATCTGGTCCTGGTGCGACCAACTTGGTAATTGAAACTCGCTGATGCAAAGCAACAAGTGCATCCATAATATAAAAACCTCAAGATAGTTTCGTCGAGCAACCCGCCCTCGGGCTATTTGCACAAGCCAAAGTCGAATCTTAGGCAAACCTGTACCATACTTTCCGGCATAGGGCAGCGTCAAATGCCCATCAACAGACTTCCCGGCCCCTGATAATATGCAAGTACCTACCCTTGTGCTCGTGGTAGCCATAGAAATTTATTTGGCATTGCTGATTGCAACCTTTGCGCTGCTGTATTTTTCCTTTAAACAAAAGAAGCTGATCAAGCGCCAACAAAGCAAACTCAAAGAACTGATAGACACCGTTAAAAACACTCAATCACCTGAACCCCCACCCGCAAAAACCTACAAACAGTTTATCTATGAACAGTTGGATATCACCCAAGATCGCTTTAGCTTTCTAGCTCCGCGGAGTGATATCGCGGGCATCCAACCTGCAGATGTCCCCATTAACCAACGAATTGTCGCTTTGCGCTACGCCTTTCTGCGCGCGGAAGAATTAGGTACAACCACCGTTCAGGGTAGCGAAGGCTATTGGGATACATTTAAGCAAACTCTCGAGCCCCTGCTCCATTCACCATTAGATATAGAATCCAACGACACCAGCAGCGATGAACTGGAAACCTACAAAAAACGCGTAGAGAATCTGGAGAAGTTTAAAAAGCTCTTTTTTGATTTGGAAAAACGCTGGAACGAAGCCCAAGCCAATGCGCAAAGCTATTACAACGAGCTCTACGCCATGGCAGACGGGGTAGAAGACCGCGAGCGGTATGAACTGCTGCTTGGGCGCTATAACGACAGCTACAACGACATCAACCAATACATGTATGCCACCAGCGGTGTCATCAACGGTGTTCCGCAAGAAAATAAAACCATCAATATCATTCGCCAGGACCCTCGTGCTGCCGAGGAGATTATGAAATTGCGCAATGTCGCAGCAGATCAGTATCGGGTCATTAGCAACTTGCAGCGCAAACTGGAAGAGGCCGCCACCGCCGAAGAAAAAGACCTTGTCATCAAGGAGTTGGAGCAACAATTACAGCGCCAAATACGTTTTGTTCAGGAGTCGGATACCTGCGTGCAACTGCTAGAAGAAGAGCTCACCAAAGCCAACGAAAAAATTGCCGAACAGGAGCAGCAACTGGATAGTGATCACCACTTGGAAGAGGAAAATCAACGCATCAAACAAACCCTCCATGACTTTACCAAAGAGAGCAAGGACCTCCTGATCAACATCGAAGAATTGGAAAAGGAGAACGACGAACTGAAACACAACCTGGATGAGACACCCCCGAGTACGGAAACCTCCGGTGGAAACAGCGTTCAGCTGCAAGCGGAGTTTGCAGAACTGCGCAAGCAATACGCTGAATTGGAGGAAAAGTATCTGGAATTGAAATTTAAATAATAAGCCAAGCGACAAACCCGCACAGATTCCGTTAACAAGTAGACATTTATTAAAAAAAAACGTTTAATTCACTGCATATACACGGAGCTGGCATATGACTTTTGACTATGGACTTACTGCTGATATAACAATAAGGCACTTAAATAATGAACAGTAAGACAGAATCCCACCAGCTTCAAACTGAATCCCCCGTCCAGCAATACTATTTCCGAGCCCTTATTTGCTTCGCAGCCTCTGGTACATTGGCTTCTTTTATCAATTGGAATAGCCCAAGCCCGATTCATCTAGGAATGATAGTTTTCCTGCTCGCCTATGCTTATGGGACTTACCATTTTACGCGCAAGCAAATTCCCGAATTAATGACAAATATCAGCCGCTGGCTTTCGCATGTTGATGCCGCTCTTATCGGTATCGTGCTGAGCCTGACGGATTTCAGTATATTGCCCTGCGTCATGTTTCTGACGATGATCCAGTTCAATGCCCTTATTAGTGGTGGCATTCGGAAGCTACTCGAAGACAATAGTGCCTTCGCTGTTGGCGTAGTGTTAAGCCTGTTTATTCACAGCCCGCAGCTAATGCTGTCCAGCAATATTGAAATTAGCGGTGCCAGCCTCATCGGAGTTGCTACCTATTTTCTGGTGTACGCCATTTATATGCATCAGCGCTTTCACAAATTGGTACTCAGCCAAAAGCAACTTGAAAACGAACAAAAATGGCATAAAATCCGCGCTTATAAATTGTCCCGCTACTTGCCCCCTCCCGTATGGCAAGCGATCAATCGCGGCGATGATAAACACCTGCAAGCCGAGCGCAAACGCATCAGCGTGTTTTTCTCTGACATCAAAGATTTCAGTCAGCTCGCCGAGGAAATTGAAGCAGAAGCCCTGACTGAACTACTCAATCACTATCTGACCGAAATGTCCAAAATCGTGATTCATTACGGCGGCACCATCGACAAGTTTATGGGCGATGGCATTATGGTGTTATTTGGCGATAGCGCCAGCAAAGGCGTAAAGGATGACGCTACTCGCTGCGTTGCCATGGCCATCGCCATGAAAAAACGCATTAAGTCAATGCAGCAGGAATGGTTCAACCAAGGTATAAAAAAGCCATTGCAAGTACGCATGGGCATTAATACCGGATACTGTACCGTGGGTACATTTGGTACATCAAATCACCTGGATTACACCGTACTGGGCACTCAGGTAAACCTCGCAAGCCGCCTGGAGTCTGCGGCAGAACCCGATGAAATTCTTATATCCCATGAAACCTGGTCATTGGTTAAAGACACCGTCATGTGTCGTGACAAGGGTGAAATCCAGGTTAAAGGCTTTTCTATGCCGATCAAGGTGTATCAAGTTGCCGATTTGCGCAAAGAAATGGGCAAAAACCAAACGTACTTTGAAGATCGAGCTGAAGGATTTTCCATGTATCTGGATATGGATAAAGTGCGCAACTATGACAAGCAAAAAGTAATCGAGGCGCTGGAAAAAGCGGCGGCCAGATTAAAAGACAAAGTTATCGTGTAACTATTCAAAATAATCTACATTAGGCATATAACTACAACCAACTTAATTCCCTGCCAATAAGAAAATAATATACCTAACAAAAAATCTGCAATCACAGCCAAGTTACGTTTAACGACTATATTTATTAGAGATTCACGGGACTAGTTAACTATCCCCTCGGAGCTCTAAAATGTATAGATTACAAACGCGCACCAATGAAAACCTGATCAAATTGATAATTCTACGAAGCCCCACTGAAGAGCAGCTAGAAGAAATTTTCGATAAAATTAACAAGGCCAGGAACAAATTTCCCAGTGGCTACCAGCTATGGATTCAGTTACCCCTGGGCCTGAGGGCAATCACCTTGAAAGAAGTCGATCGCATTGACCTGGAAGCATATACCTGCAAAATGAAGGGGCTAAAGAAAGTTGTTATTGAGGCGCATGGTCACTGCCCTGCTACAACAAAAGTTGTGCAGCTCCTCAAGAACATTTATAACTCGATCAACATCCCGAACACTGTCACCGCCAACAAAGCAGACGCACTAAGATTCCTCAATCTGTTATGGAGACCTGTATCAGGACTCGATCGCCCGCTGAGTTTATTTCAGGCTACTGGCGCACCATTCTGATTGCAAGCGCCTCTGCTTGCGGGTCAGTGGAGCGAAATGGATTAATATCCAACCCCCCCCGACGCGTGTAGCGAGCATAGACACTTAAGCTTTGCGGTTTGCACACGCGCTGCAAATCACAAAAAATGCGCTCCACGCAATGCTCATGAAAATCCTGA
The DNA here is from genome assembly GCF_008806975.1 of Cellvibrio sp. KY-GH-1. NCBI lineage: Bacteria > Pseudomonadati > Pseudomonadota > Gammaproteobacteria > Cellvibrionales > Cellvibrionaceae > Cellvibrio > Cellvibrio sp. KY-GH-1. The sequence goes on along the minus strand of NZ_CP031728.1, from coordinate 5,745,449 downwards.
TGCTCGCGAAATGAAATCAAGTAACGCAACAAATTTTCGTGCACAATTTTATTGCCACTGTAGCGAATGAAAACACTCGCCCAATCTGGCTGACCAGTGACAGGACAATTTGTCTTTAACAGATGACTCACTAAAGTTTCATCTACAAACCCAGCTGATACCGTTAACAAATCAGGCGCAGGATGGTAAGTGTCAACGACCACATCCAGATTATCCAAATCAATTGCAATGGGCTGTGCAATTTCAGCCAAATAGCTACTGTTGCACACAGGAAAAATCTGTACAGCCACTGAAGCTTTTGCTGCCTGAGATAAGTCCCGCACCAATACACCCTGCACTTCGTCGATGCTATTAAAGCGCGTTTGGTTTAATGAATTGAGGTACAACTTAAAGGATTTGGATTCAACAATATACTCGCTGTCACAGGGAATTCTAAACTCTGCCACCGCAACAACCGGCTTGCCCGATGCATTCAACCAAGACAACTCGTATCCTGTCCAAACATCCACTCCAAAAAAAGGCAAGCTATTACCAATTCCCAACTGTTTACGCGATTCCGCTCGCGCAATAGGAAATAACAACTGCGGCGCATACTCGGAAACATATTCTGTTTGCTGTCCTAGCGGATTAAGGCTCATCATTAACCTCCCACATCAAGCGCGCAAACGCTTACCGGTTTTTAATAAATGCATGGCAATGGCAAATAAGATCGCCACAAACACTGTTAGCCCCACTAGCGCCATACCTATATGCAAGTCACTAATACCCAACATCCCATAGCGAAACGCATTCACCATGTGCAGAATCGGATTAAGTACAGATACCTGTTGCCAAAACTCAGGCAATAAATGAATCGAATAGAACACACCACCAAAATACGTTAATGGTGTCAAAACAAAAGTGGGGATAATCGAAACATCATCAAATGTGTTGGCATAAATCGCATTGATAAAACCCGCAATCGAAAACAACACGGAGGTCATAAACACAATAAACAAGGTAGTAAACCAGTGATGGATATGTAGATCCGTAAAAAATAATGACATTGCCGTCACGATTAGACCTACCGAAACGCCGCGCGCAACACCACCCATCACATAGCCCAATAAAATGATGTAGTTAGGTGTAGGCGACACCAACAACTCCTCCACACTTCGCTGGAATTTCGCACTAAAAAAAGAAGAGGATACATTGGCATAAGCATTGGTAATTACCGCCATCATAATCAACCCTGGCGCAACAAATTCGATATAGCTAAACCCACCCATATCCCCGATGCGACTGCCAATTAATTTACCAAAAATCACAAAATACAAAATCATGGTGATTGCGGGCGGCAAGAGTGTCTGAATCCAGATACGTGTAAATCGTTTTATCTCTTTGCGCAAAATAGTCAGGAAGGCGACCCATTGTTCGCTAGCATTCATGGTTGCACCTCATTTTTATTGGCATTTACCAGAGAAACAAACAACTCTTCCAGGCGATTTGCCTTGTTACGCATACTGACAACTTCAATTTGTTGGGCACTTAATTGTGCAAACACACCATTAAGTGATTGACCTTTTTCCACCTCCACCTCAAATGAATGTTCATCGATCTGTGCCACGTGATGACCATTTAACACCGGAAGATTTTGCAAGCTACCCTTGATATCGAAGATAAAAACTTCTTTATTCAGCTGCTGCAATAAATTCTTGATGCTGGTGTTTTGCACAATGGTACCGTGATCAATAATTGCAATATTACGGCACAAACTTTCTGCCTCTTCCAAATAATGCGTGGTTAGAATAATAGTGGTGCCTGCAGCATTGATTTCACGCAAGAAATCCCACATGGAGCGACGCAATTCGATGTCCACACCGGCGGTAGGCTCATCCAAAATCAATAATTGTGGCTCATGCACCAATGCACGAGCGATCATCAATCTTCGTTTCATACCACCTGATAACATACGTGCAGGTGTTTGACGCTTATCCCATAAACTTAACTGCTTTAAATACTTTTCGGTTTGCGTCACCGCCTGTTTGCGCGGCAAACCATAGTAGCCAGCCTGCTGCAGCACTATGTCTTCCACCTTTTCAAACATACTGAAATTAAATTCTTGGGGGACCACACCCAAGGACTTTTTTGCACCGGAAAAATCGGTATCAATGCTTTTACCGAACACCTCAACACTACCCGACGTTTTTCGCACTAAAGAGCTGATAATGCCAATAGTGGTTGATTTACCCGCACCATTTGGCCCAAGCATGGCAAAAAAATCACCCGGCATTACATCCAGACTGATCCCTTTTAAGGCCTCAAATTTTTCACCATAGGTTTTGCGCAAATTCCGAATGGAGAGCGCAGGAATAGCATCTGCCGGAGTCATAGCCCCTCGCCAAAATAAATAGAGATTAATTAAATTAAGCAACTGCGGAAAAAACAGAAAGGATAAAGTAAAGCACAAACAAAACCTATACAGATTTTTGTAATGCTTTGATCAGAAAATTTGATGGTGTAACTATGTTTTGACGATAAATCTTTAGATTGGAGCGGGAAACGAGACTCGAACTCGCGACCCTAACCTTGGCAAGGTTATGCTCTACCAACTGAGCTATTCCCGCTATATGTGGCGTCCCCTAGGGGACTCGAACCCCTGTTACCGCCGTGAAAGGGCGGTGTCCTAGGCCACTAGACGAAGGGGACATTTTGACTGCTGCCTAGTGTGACAACAATAAAATTCACTTCACTAACGCACTGCTTTTTCTATCGTAACGCTAACTTCCCGAAGGGAAGTTGGAGCGGGAAACGAGACTCGAACTCGCGACCCTAACCTTGGCAAGGTTATGCTCTACCAACTGAGCTATTCCCGCTTTGTGGCGTCCCCTAGGGGACTCGAACCCCTGTTACCGCCGTGAAAGGGCGGTGTCCTAGGCCACTAGACGAAGGGGACCCCGGACCTTTTGACACTTGGCTAACTTTTTCAAGTTGACGTCTGCGTCAGAAGTGGGGCGCATTCTAGGGATCGATCCCCTCAGTGTCAACACTTTTAATTCTTTTTTTATCGGAATGGAAACAAGCACTTAGCGAGCCTCCCACTCCTCCGGCACACAAATTCTGACGCCATTTTTTTCGATGCTATACTTAAAGCAATAATTCGCCCGTTGTTTAACCGAAAAGGCTTATAAAACACCATGTCTGCCTACGTTATCGCCGCTATTTTTCTGATGCTAATTCTCTTGGCAGGCTATTTATTTCTCTCTCATTCGATTGAAAAGCGCAAGGTCCAGCGACAACGCCTCATTACCGCCTTACGCGCAAGGCGCAATTCCTTTCGCGACCTGGCGACCGGCTTCCCAACTGGCTTTCTGTCTAATGACTTGACCGCCCTACTCTACCGCGCCTTGATTGAATGCTGTGAGCAATTGACGCTTCTGGAACCAAAGGATCACACCCACAGTGAGCAACTAACACTCTTTTCCAACCTATTATCCGCCTTGAAAGAGAACACCCAACAAAACCGTGTGAGGTTGGACAACCCCCAACAAATTAAAGAGGCCCATGGACTGCTGCAAGAGCTCTATAAATTTGTCATGCAGCAATCGGCGCTCAAACAAATTAACCAGGTACAAACCGACGCCTACACAGATCAAATCAATCGCATGCTATTGCAAATGAGTGTTGATGGGCACGTTTTCAATGCACGCCAAGCGCAACAAGCAGGAAAGATAAAATTAGCCATCCACTTCTACACATTAGGGCGCAAAGCCTTGGCAGCGGAAAATGCGAGCCATACATTTGATAAACAAATTGCCCAGTTGGATGCAGTTACTGCGAAGCTACAGGAAAAACTCGACAACACCGGAGAAAAACCACCGGTTGCGGATGGAGAATCTGCCACAGGAAAAGCTGCTACCCCGGAAAGCAATAAAGAATGGAAACAATTTGATGAAGAAAATGCAAGATGGAAAAAGAAACAAATTTATGACTAACCTGATGCACTAAGAACTCTAACTGCAAATAAAAAGGGGGAGCCAAATACCCCCCCCTCTTCAAGAAATCAAAAACCATTATTACAAACACGAACTGGTAGCTGGCTTAAGGGCAGTAATCTTGCCTCCTCCCATCTCTGCCACATATAAATTGCCATTGTGTTCCGTTACAAATAACGGATCATTAAACCCACCAACCAATACATTTTGCGATACAACTGTCGTGCCATCGGCAGATAACTGAACCTTGATAATATCGTCACCGAGCGAATAGCGTACCAGCAATAAATTATGCTCGAGCACTGGGCAAACGCCTGCGGTTTTATATTCTGTGATTCCATCCGCCGACGCGTTTTTACTTAACTCCAGTAGCGGTAGTTGATAATTTGGCAGAGGAGCTACCCCCTGAAAGCTTCCATTTTTAAATACACATTCAGCGCGCGAAGGATTTGGATGACCATAATATTTACCAGGCAAAATACGCAGTAACAAATCCACTTGCGCCCCCGGATTATTTCCACCCTCAGAGATCAATGCAGGATTGGATACCCCTCGACAACTTGGAGTCGGCGAAGGAGGAAACGCACCAATTACACCAAGCCCGTTATCTGTCGCATACATAGATCCATTGGAGTGGAATACAAAATCGTAGCTATTGCGCAGCCCAGTGGCATAGGTTGTAACGTCACAGGGCGCCGGGCCAAAAATATCAGCGTTATTCGCGCAACTGCCGTCAAAATTTTCGGCAAACACATCGGCAACCACAATCGCCGAAGACAAGGGTTGCTCTTCCCTGTCACCAAACTCAGTCGGTACAGCCACAGGTGCGCCGCCTCCAGTGTTGCCGCCGATCGACATGTATAGGCGATTATCTGGACCAAAGTGCAAACTATTTACCGCGTGATTAGCAATCGCGCGTGGCAACCCGGTAATTATTTGTTGCACATGACCAAACCCCGGGCCGGAGAGCCGGGTGATGTTACTAGAGTTAGCTACACCTGAATCTATCGATGGGCTCGATGAGCTAATCCACAAGGAATAGTTAGTGTTATCGAGTGGATCATCCTGCCGCACCGTAATACCCAACGTCAGCCTTGTTCCCATGGAATCAATTAAACTATTGATAATCTGATCTTCGATCACATTCAAGTTAGCGTCATAGGTCAATGCGTGGATAGTGCCAAATAACTCTGTGACATACAGTTTTCCATCAGGAGCCCAGGCCATGCTGGTAGGGAAAGCAACCGGATGAGAAACGCGGGAGAACTGAATTGGTAAATCCGCTGATCCAGACTCAACTGCCTCAATGCGAAAGTAATCAAATGCGTAAGTTATCGGCGTAACAGCATTGCGATGCGTGGTCATCAAGCCCGCAAAACTACGCGTACCTATGACCGGATCTATACCCGCCGCATCAAAACTAAACATCTCCGGCTCTACCGCATAATTAGCCACCTGAGTGCGCGCACCACCATTCACGGTGAAAGCCGCAATTACCATTCCCGTCGACGGATTTGCAATCAACTCCAACAACAGTTTACTGCTACTCAAATTGCCGACCGTTTTTGTAGCGGACTTCACCACTACACCATTGCGTTCATACAACACTTCGATAACCGGATTGGTTGGGTAGGACGAATACACAATTTTTATATAATTATTTTCATCGGTACCAAACCATAATCCTGCTTGCTCATATTTACCCGTACCCGACGGGGGATTAACAAGCAGCGTGGAAATTTTTGCTATTTGATTCGGTCCCGCAAATCCTACCCCAACTGCATTCGCCTGATTATTGTTGGCTAGGTGCATAATTCCATTCGTCGTGCTCAGCCGCAGCAAACCATCACCAAAGGACGTATCAATATTGAGTGGAACGTAGGCAGTAGTGTTGGTGGAGGGCATCACGTAAGTAAAGCCCGTTCCCTTACCGGATTTATCATCCAAGTGTCCGGCATCAGCGGTAAAGTCCAACACATAGGGCAATGCAACTCGAATCTCTGAACAAATTACCGGAGCGCAAGCATCACTATCGCCACCATCAACGACTAGCGATAATGGAACCACAGTTGATTCCAGAATACTGCTGGTAATTGTTAACGCACCTGTATATTTCCCGGAAGACAAACCGGCCGGATCCAATCTAACCGTTAAACTCTCGGGAGCGGTTCCGGTAACTGGCGAAGCGCTAGCCCAGGGGACATTACTGGAAACTAAATAATCCGGACTCATTCCATCCGCATAAGCGTTCAAGCCTAATAGCACATTTACATTTACCGGCGAGCTGTCTATATCCACTGAAGAAGTCACTTGTGCGGGCGTAACGGAGAATTCTGGTGTGGTGAGCTGATTGGCAATTCTAAATTGCCCGCTCAACACTGCCGTGGTGGTATCGGCTTTGGTGACCAGAGCGTAAATAACATGGTTGCCATCTGCTCGCGCCGTTGTATCAAATGGCAGCGCCGACCCGTTAGTTGCGGTGCCGGCAAAATCAAAAGGCAACAGTCCTTCGGTTTTATCCGGTGTACCGCCGGGTAGCCGATCAATAAAAAACTCTACCCGGCTTATATTTTGTTCCGGCTTAACGTGGACATATGCATTTGATTTCAATACCGCGTCTTCCAACGGAACTGCATTACTGCGATTGGCGAGCGAACTTACCTTTAATTCAAATCCTGAACTGCTGGTCTCGGTATACGTCAAGCTAACAGGAATGACCAACGACCGACTGCCTGACACCAGAATATCCGCGTTGTAAACGCCAGGCACTAAACCAGTGACCTCCACACTCACCGTTAACGAGGAGGGCGTTGTTCCTGTGTTTAGAGAGAGATGCACCCATGGCTGGGTCGCACTTACCGAAAAACCCTGTGCTGCACTACCAGCCGTTAGATTTAAGGTGGACGACGCCTGAGTTGCTGGTTTGGCAATAGTAAAATTCAAACGAAGCGGAACAGCGACTAACGGGGCGTCTACGACATCAAAATGACTGGAAACTATTGCCAGGCTATTGTCGAGATAGGTGATTTCGGCAGTCAGATTATGCGCACCGAGCGTAAGCCCCTCTACCGTCCAAGGTAACGCGTTGCCATTACTGGCCGAGCCCATTAAATCAAATGGAGCACCTGTCTCTATACGCATTGGGCTTCCCAGCGCGGCAGAGTCATCCAAAAAAAATCGCACTTGCTTTACTTCACTTTCGGGCAATAAAAAAATATACGCCGCCGTACCGAGTTGTTGTCCCTCTAGCGCCACAGGTGAACTTCGATTCGCGTTCGCAGAAACCATCAGGCTATAGCTACTTGCTTCAGGGCCTACGGTGAAAGTGACAGGAATTTTTATTGGTGCAGCTCCCGGACTGGTCGCGGTAATTTCAGCTGAATAAGGCCCGGGAGCCAAACCGCTACTGTCCAAGGTAACACCAGCAACCAGTGGCGACACGCCAGTTGCTGAAGAAAGACTTAACCAGGGCTGATTACTGGATAATTCAATTGCTTGGGCACTGCCGGATAACTGTATATTCAACGTGCGATTAATCTGCGTTGCACCGCGTACCGATTCACTAAACGCGAGCGGTGTTGCTTGTAATATTGGCGAAAGGTTATCGACGATAACCTGGGCACTCAATAAAACGATTCGATCGTCCGTTAACACCAACTGGGCAGTAATCGAGTGCTCTCCCTCCGACAATAATTGTGTATTGTAAAACTTTGACCCGCCGTTGGTTGCAGTTCCCGCCATATCCCAAGGAGCAAGTTTTTCCGTTAGATATAATTTGCTGTCAATAAAAAACTGGGCGCTTTTTATGCCGGGATTGATATCAACAAATACGGCAATATTCCCTTTTACTACCGCCATGTTTAATGGTTGCGCCCCTACCCTGTCAGATCGTGCGGAGTAAACCAGTTCAAACGCGAAAGCCTTCGACACTCCCAGTAAAAAAATTGCAGCAGTTAACAGAAACACCTTAAGTATTCGATAAACTGCAAGAGTATGAAATGAAATATCCATTTTATTACCTCAATGAGTATAGGTTTCACCAAACCCCGTCATAACATTTCACCGTTGCGCGGTGACGTTGCTGCACACCAACAAAACTTTTTTAATTAAAAAGCTACCTACTCCCTCTAAAAAAATTAGAGCGAGAGAGAAATTTTTTAGTCATCCAAAAAAGCCTAGTATGAAAACATTTGGGCGCGCGTAAAAAATGAACGGCGCATAAAAACACTTTGGAATTAACCAGTTTTCTGAAAGACTATTTAATGAGCACTTATGGCTATTTAATTTCTGACCAGTCAAGAGTGAGGCGCTTGACCTAATCATTAGCGTGAAAGTGTTAGTGGATGTTCCGGGCTTAAATTTGCCCGCTAAGTGCTATTTGCTATAACAGCTTACCTACCTCTATCGTGAGCCCCCCCCCTGACAAGCAATTCACAAAGAGAGATTAGGTTACGTTTTTGCGAATATTTTCCCAGCCCATCTTGGATATTTGCCAGCGCTCGCTATGTATGGCAGTGTTAGCGCCCTTTAGCTGATTACCGCTCATATAGGCCTAGTGTGTCCATGCATCCCAAGTCGGTCGGAATTCTCTGCGTCATCGCAGGCACATTTTGTTTTGCCAGCAAAGGCATTTTGATCAAGCTAGCCTACCTCTACGGCATTAGTGCCACGCCATTACTCACTCTGCGTATGTTATTTGCACTGCCCTTTTACCTTGCCACAGCGTTGTGGCTAAACCGCAGCGCATTTGAGCCATTTCAAAAAGGCGACATCTGGAAAATTATTAGCTTGGGATTATTGGGCTATTACGTGTCCAGCCTGTTGGATTTTCTTGGGCTGCAATATATTTCAGCAGGTCTGGAACGGCTGATTCTTTACATTTATCCCACGCTGGTTTTATTGATGCTTGCCTACTGGAAACATGAACGCATTAATAACACGGTGAAATTGGCGCTAGCCATAGCTTACGGTGGAATGCTATTGGTATTTGCGCACGACCTGCGGCTCGCCAAGAATATAGATCTCACCCTCCTTGGCGCTCTGTTGGTATTCTGCAGCACGATTTCCTTTGCGCTGTTCATCGTGCTGGCGGGCAATATGATTAAGAAAGTCGGTTCAACTCGCTTTACCGCCTACGGAATGATCGCGGCGTGTAGCGGTGTGCTTGCACACGGATTGTCGTTCGGCGCCATTGAGGATTTGCAGCAACCACAGCCAGTGTACTTATTAGCGATTGCTCTCGCTTTTTTCTGTACAGTCATTCCCAGCTTTTTAATGAACAAAGGTATTAGCTTGGTTGGCAGTGGCAACGCCGCATTGATAGGCAGTATCGGCCCAATAATTACATTGTTTCTAGGTGCACTGGTGTTACACGAAACCATTACCAGTATTCAATTAATCGGCGCCGGCCTGGTTATCGGCGGCGTCAGTCTTGCTACGGCAAAAAAATAAACTTACCGAAGAAAGCTCTCTATGACGACACCTAACCAAAAAGCAGTTCCCAAAGCCAAACAAAAGAAAGACGCACGCGATCTGCGCGCCGAGGCGTTGAAGATTGTTAACACGATTAAAACCGAAGGCCAAACTCCGGTGGAAACCAAAGCCATTGCCAACGGAATCCAACGTGGAATGGAAATGTTTTTGCGCCAGCAAAGTGAAAAAACCCGCGATTTGGACAAGCGCACTAAAAAAGTTAAACAACTCGCAAATCAATTAGCGCAACAGCAAGACAGCGATACAAATGCAGATGAAGCAGACACCGCAGCGACGAACACGACTGCCCTGCCGTGGATTTTATTGGGAATCTCCTGGGTGTTATTTTTAGCTGTGCAAGGAATTCAGTTTTGGGGCTGATTAAACAGCCCCGCGCTACTGCGGCGCCATCAACACGCCGTAATAAATAACCGAGGGATAGGCAATGATCACCGCCCAGGTGACAACAAGGTCTATTCGGTACGCAAGCTGCTGAAGACCTTTTTTGGTTAACAGCACCACCATCACGCTGCTGAACAACCCAATACCGACAATCACAAAGGAAGCGACCTGAATCAAATCCGACAAGGTAAATACATCGGTTGAGGGCAAGGATATATCCACCGTGTATTTGTTGCCCACGCAGGCGAAGAGCGCCGACATAATCAGCCCCACCCGGCTTTCAAACATGGTTTCATTAAAGAAATACAGCAACGAGATAATCACATAGGCCACAAAAAAGCCTAAAAAGTAAGTCCAGAAAATCCGGTTACCGTGCCGCTCAATGGGGATAACAATCGACATCCGTGGATACACACCTTTCGCACCGCTTTGGATGCCGAAATTCGTCGGGTATTTGTAATCAAACGCGCGAATATCAATGGGCAACAGGCTCCAACCAGACAGGGTTAAATTATCGCTGAGCAGGCTGTTTTTCATATCGGGAACAAATTTTATTTTGGCCGAATCCAGTTCAACGCTTTCAATATTGATAGTGACGTTCTGCTGATCAAACGGAAAATATTTAATATCCCAATCCTGATTGATATCGGCCACAAACTTGGTCATGGTGTGGATGGTGCCGTCATCATTTTGGATGGTGAAATTTTCGGTATCGATAATGGACCAGCTGCGCGCATTGGTAATTTCGATTTTGTTGTAAAACTTGTAATCCTCAGGCAGAAGCTTTGGATCATAGGTGGACCAGATCCAGGCCGAGACAGTGAATTTTTTGTCCGGGATATCCAACGCGTACAACGAGGTCACATAAACTCCAACCGGAATTTCAATCCGATTTTTTCCTTCGTAAACCACCTCTTCCGCCCTGGCCGAAAATGCCAGTAGCAACAAAACACAACCAATAAATTTCCCGATAAGCTGAGTGTGTATCCGCATGATTTATACCAGTATCATTTTTTTGTTGATTTCCAGTGCCATGGCGTCCTGCTGCAATTCCGCTTTCAGCACTTTTATATAGTCAATCACTTCGTTGGCAAAACGATTCAGGTCATCTTCCGTGGTGTAAGACACCACTAAATGTACCACTTCATTCACTATGCCCGAGCTATCACTATTCCAAACGCCTTTTGCCTGTGAAGAAGTCGCACCGCCAAATTTTTCGCCCAGAAACACCATAGTCCGGTTAACGTAGAGCGTTGAATCAAATGGCTGGTCGATATTGATCGTGGTGGGTATGAAGACACAAATTTGATGCACCCGCTCAATACGCTCTACGATTTCACTGACCACGCGTAACGCTGGTTCTGGAATACTAAACGCGGTTCCACCAACAACCGGCAAGTCCGCTATGAACGGAATGTCAAAATCCACCACCGGGTCCATCACTACCGTCTCATTCACCCGATTCAACAATGTGTAAAGAGTGGTTTGATCCGGACGCACATGGCGCTGGATACTTTTAACCACAGCGGCAGTTTTTTCACCATCACCGTCAGTACTGGGCGCCATAACGACAATCGCTTTGGTATAACGAAACAAGGGCTCAAGGTAAACATCAATAAACTTGTCTACATTTCCGCTGACGGATGCCTGCATCACAATATTGGCATACTGATTGAGAATCTTGGTCATCAACAGCGACGACTCCGCTTCTTGCGGTACATCGCCCAAATCAAAATCGTTCCAGATATCAAAGCCATTCGCGTGTTTGTACAACCGAGCGCCTTCATCAAAACCAAAACGGTCGCTCAATTGCTTACTGTCCGGATATTCCATATAGACGGTTTTTTTATCGCTTCCGGTTTTCACCAGATTCGCCGCAAAATAATTACCAATGGTGGTAGCCCCACAACCGGGCTCCACGCTTATCACCAAAATAAATTTCGGCATATAGCGCTCAAGCGCAATATTAAGATCCGTTAATTCGGTATTTTTTTGCTTGATTTCATTAATCAGGTTGCGGTTCTGCTGGAAGGTTTCACTGATTTTCAAAAACCAGGGCTGCCATGCTGCCGGAATCAAACGATTAGGTGCACTTTTATCTTCACCCTGCTTTGAAATATGACGCACAAGTGATGCCGCAGGATAAATAAATTCGCGATAAGTTATTTTTTTAATCGCATACAACAAAATACCCAACGCAGCTAACAACACAATAAACACTATGCCAATTGACGAAAAAATGCGCGTAATAAACAGCGGTTTCTTTTCAATATAAATCACTTGCCAGGGCGCATTCTTTAATTGATAGCAGATGTATTGGTAGCCCTGACTGAGCTGTACCAATTTTAAATCGAGACATGCTCCTCTAATATCCGCAGCGGCAATTCCTTCCGGTAGCGCATCGTCAAACCGGGACGAATCGGTAAGCGTTACACTGGAGTGTGCCAGCAGCTGCCCGCGTGTGTTGACAATTGCCAAGGCTCCCATCCCCGGCCGAAATTCTTTTACGTAATTACCCAATTCCTCCAGAGTAAAGTCCAGCGCAACTGTTCCAAGGAATTCCTGCTGGCGATAAACGGGTTTTGCGGCCGTTACCATAACCCCCTTACCCGCTTCATCCAGATACACCGAGGTCCAAAAAGTCCCTTTACTGGGGTTAACCTCGGGACCGCCCAACGTATAAAACTCTTTTTTATATAACTTCTCACTAAAGCGGAATTCCGCAGAAGACACCCATGGATAAATATTGATAAATTTATGTTTAGAGGTGTAGTAAACCCAGGCCGCATTGGGAACACTCGCGCGAGTGGATTTAAAAGAACTATTCAAGCTAAACGCCATTTCAATTTCGTTTTTCAAATCCGGATTAAAGCTTACTGCCCCTTCACGCGTTACATCCGGGTTAAAACTGGCGATATCACCTTCACCGGTTAAATTACCGGTATCCTGCGCTGAATAAGGTGCGGGAACCTGATCCAACGCATAACCACCCGTCGCTGTTGGTGTCAGATTTTTCAGGTAACTACTGGATGACATACGCGGGTCATGGAAGAAATCCTGAGCATTGGTTTGCATCATATCCAATAACACAGTGACCCGAACCAGTAGATTATCTATCGCCACCGACTCGGTTTTGAACTGATCGGTCAGCTGCGTTCTCTCAAATTTATCCTCACTGATGGTTTGAATAGCAATGAGTAGTGCCGACACCAGCAACACCGCAAAAAAGGTGTACAACATGATGGTGTTGTAACGGGCGGTAAACTGACGCGCCTCGAATTTTTCCATAACTTTTTATCTCGTTATTTATGCTTATGGTGGTCGCTAAACAACAATAGCCTGCACCAAACTTGTGCCAACAACAGTGCTTATTGAGGTAATGCGTTTTTATTTAACGCATTGGACAAAGCAAACGCGGCAACTAAGGTTAACAACCCGGCGACCGAAATATAATAACCAACAAACGGCAACCCGTAATGCGTGCCCAGCCAGCTGGCTATCGCCGGGGTGAGCGACGCACCGATAATTCCAGCCAGATTAAAACTGAGCGATGCCCCGGTGTAACGCACTTCTGTTGGGTATATTTCAGCAAGCGCTGTGCCGAGTGGACCATAGGTTAACCCCATCACCCCAAATCCTATCGCGAGGGTAATTAAAACCCCCGTGTCTGACCCGGAATTGAGCAGGGTTGAAAAACACAAACCAAATAATAAAACCGCAATTCCCGAAAGCATTAGCATCGCGCGGCGACCGATCCGGTCGGCAATATGTGCCGACAAACAAATAGTAAGCGCGAGTGCAAACACAGCATACAATTGCAGAATTAAAAACTCCTCGCGCGTATAACCCAATTTGCTGGTTCCCCAACCCAACGAAAATACCGTGGTGAGGTAAAACACCACAAATGCCGCTATCGCCAAAAACGCACCCAGAAACATCACACCTGTGTGCTGCGTAAATACCGCGAACATGGGGACAGGCACACGCTTTTCCGTTTTAATCGCCTCTTTAAACGCGGGGGTTTCCTCCAGGCTCAAGCGCACATACAAACCAACAATTACCAGCAACGCACTCGCCACAAATGGAATGCGCCAACCCCAGCTGAAAAAATCTGCATCACTTAAATTATGTGTTAACAGTAAAAACACACCCGTCGAACAGAAAAAACCAATGGGTGCGCCCAACTGCGGAAACATGCCATACCAGGCACGCTTGTTCTCCGGCGCATTCTCAATCGCCAACAACACCGCCCCACCCCACTCACCACCCAAACCTATGCCCTGACCAAAGCGACAAAGGCATAACAAAATCGTCGCAGCTATGCCGATGGTTTCATAAGTCGGCAACAAGCCAATACACACAGTGGACACACCCATAGTCATCAACGCCGCCACCAAAGTCGCCTTGCGCCCGATACGATCCCCATAATGCCCAAACAACGCCGACCCAATTGGCCGCGCAAAAAACGCCAGGGCAAAAGTCGCCAGCGATTGCAAGGTCGCCGTAGTGGCATCACCGGAAGGGAAAAACAATGTGGGAAATACCAGCACAGCAGCAGTGGCATAAATATAAAAATCAAAAAACTCAATGGTAGTGCCGATCAAGCTGGCAAAAAGAACGCGGAACGGGGTATTGGCTGTTTGCATGGGAGTCACTGGTTATTTTTGTTGTTTGGGGTATTGGGGTATGGAGGGCGGCATTATAGCGAAAACTGATAAATGTACTGCATTGCCATCTCATATCAGCGAAGAATGTACTTAGCCGAAAGCGTTCATACAGAACTGTTTTAGCGAACCCGCCATAACTGCTACGGCTTTTTTGGACAAAAAAATTCAATGCCAAATTCCTTACACCCATGAGGAGAAGGTTGCAGCGCAAAATGCCGCTATTGCCATGTGAGTTTTTTCCATTCCCATGAATATCACTAACGATACTATTACTTTGCGAATGTAATGCTCAGGCACAAACCCTATTGAGCAAAAAAATCGAGCATGGTTTTAGGATGTAACAACGAAACATTCAGAACAAAGGAGCCTGTTTATGAACAAATCATTAGCGAGAATATTGTACGTTGTTTTTGGTATCAACTTGGCGATTAGCGCTTCTGTTTATGCGGCTGATCCAGGGAAAGCGTTTAAAGAGGCCTGGTCATGCGCAAAGAGCCTGGGCGAAGGAAGTGTCAAAATAGGAAGTGACCTGATTCAAAAAGGTGAATCTCTAGCATCACTCCCCGCATCTGCCGGCAAATGCCTGGCCACCAGCGCTACCGATAAAGCCGGTTTTGCAATTACGATGGGAACGCTTACTGCCATAAAAATTGCATCCCCTTCATCCATACCTAATGGGCAGTGCCTGAATTCCGTTACGCAGTCAGTGGCGAAACCTTTTGGCCTCGGCCTCGCTGCGGTATTACCGGATAGCAATGCAAAAACCACCTTGAAAAATCTGTTAAATAGTGAAGTTGCTGCCAGTGTGCTCTGGCAACAAATGACAAAAATCCCTCCTCCCGTAGCTACAGCAACCGGCCATGTAACATGTGCCTGCGAGTTTATTGACCGAGGGGTTTCGTTGGCCGATCTCAGCGCTGTAAGTGGCGCGATATCTCAAGCGAGCGATACCTGCGCAAACTTTTTAGATGAAGCCGGTCTGGGGTTTATTAACGACTGGGGCAACACTGCAATAACTTACACCACTGATATTTATAACTATCTTGGTGACGTGGCTGACGATTTGCGCAAGAAGCCCAAGCCCGCGCCTGATGCACAGGTTTATTATGGATACTGGGGAATTTTTGTACCCAGCATGGCAGAAATACGCGCACTACAACCGACTGCCGATTTGGGCTTGGCTGATTGGGGAAATAAATATAATAGTTGGATTTCGCTGGGTGACTATTGCTATCAAAGTGGTTGCAAGGTGAATATGGCGCTCATTTACCAGCAATGCGTGGAATATTACACCATGCATAGATTTAGCCCTGAGCACGCCAAGACAAAGTGCAATAATCACAGAGCACAAGCAAGCAACGAAGCGGAACAAAAAAGTAAAGAATACATCGCCATCAGAGATTTATTTGCGTTGTTACCTCAGGAAATCGATAACCAGACTACGGCGAACTGGCTGTGGCGTTTGCCTAACCGTAGCAACAGCAGTGGCTGGTCACTTTGGGATGCAAAGCAAAGTGTTTATTTAAGTATTCTTGGAGCGGCAACCAAAACAAAGGCATTTGATGAACCCTGGCATTACAAAACAACCGGGATTTATGCCGCCGCGCGCGAAATATTATCTAGCGTCAATTACGATCCGAAAAAAGCTGCCGCCATGGCTGTCAGCGCTGCATTTACGGCGTTTCACAAAAAAACGTACGAACAATGGGATATAAATAGAGCAGACGCCCGAACCCACTGGATGAATAAGTGGTTTCCCCAGCCCGCGTTCGCCGGCCCCTTTGGATGTAAGGGAAATCAAGTACACAGCACAGAGTGCCAAAAAGCATTGAAAGCCGCGTTTGATAAAGTTTGTTTGCCGGCCGTGGTATCAGCGCATACGGAATCGCCAAATGTATTGGCCGCAGGGTTCCGCATTCCCACAGCGGAAAAAAATTGTCATTCCTGGTTAGATCCTATGATTAATAAAATTAATCAGGTGGTCGATTATCAATATCAGGCTCATGCAACAGTGTGCAATAGTTTTACTCCGCGCACAGAAGAACACCAACGATGCATGAATATGGTGAGCAGCGACTTTGAAAGTTGCGCTACGAGTGCAATTCAAAACAATCAGGATACATCTAATGTAAAAAGCTGCATGGAACACGCAGGGAAGACTATCCTTTCGCGTTTAGGGCTATTAAGACGGAGCACAATAACTCCAACTGAACCGCTCAAGCCAATTCGCCCGCTTATAAAATGAATTTTCTGATGCAGCAATAAAATTTATTTTCCAGCAAACCCAAGTCACCAGAAAAATATGGTGACTTGGTGCTCGGTCACAACAGCCAGGGGGAGTGGCACAATTAGCGGAAGACTGCAGTATAGGATGCGAGAGTCTTTGTAAAGCTTTATCCGGCGAAGGAAACCCCAGCTTTGCAATAATTCTTAAAGTGCTAAAAGCGTTGAATATGTAGTTGCATGTTAGCAAAGCAGATTAACAACACTTTCAAAAAGCTCAATTCATCTTGATACGCTCAGACAAATAATTAACATTTTCAATTCTTCCTGCCTGACCACCACGCATAGTAATGCATGATTTAGTACCCGATTTTTTATTTTTTTCAACGCAACTATCCATGCGGGGAACATGTCTATAAAACACTCCCTCAATCTCCACCATTTTTCCTGTTAATGCTAAAGCCATTTCATCAGTAATTCCCAAGGATTTTCCATCGACATCCACCCAAAAACCATTTTGCTTAATGTAATAATCGAAACTTTCACTATCGACGAAAATTAAATTTTACTCGAATTCCAAATTCAACACCCCTGTAATACTTACTAATTGACCACTAAATTTTTCCGGGTTGGCCAAAAGATAATGCATAGAAACACGAACAGCCTCTTCATTTCCCTTTCCGAACTCAGAAGCCAATGTGGAAGTATTTATCAGCAACAAAAATAGCGACGTAAAAATTGCTTTCATATTTTTAACCTTAAGGAAAAGATAGATTGGATTGTAACCAATTCTTAAAAAGTACTGGAAAAACAACAAATCACTCAACTGCAGAGCAGATTGTTTTCTGCAATCACCGTGCAAGAAAATTACTCAGGAGGTTGAATTACCTGCGCAGGCTATTGCTGGGGCGGGAGGCTAACGAAAGTGAGGCTGCAACCCCACTGGGAATTTTTATAGGAATTTAAAGCGGGTAGCGCGAATTATTAGTCACCATATGTAGTAAAAACCTTTATTTCACCAACCGTTCTGAAATCTTTATCATCTGTGACCAATTTAGACACCCCCTGTAGAAGTGATCCCCTCCGCGAATATCGGACACCTTAGAAACTGAGTAAACTTACTCCAGAGGTGATCCATGAGCAAGAAACCAACCCCAAAAGAGAATAAGAAGTATACAGCCGAGTTCAAAAGTGAGGCCATTAAACTGGCCGAACGATTGAGCGTAGCGGAAGCCGCCGAAAAACTGGGCATATATGCCAGTCAAATTTACAGTTGGCGTAGCGCACTCAACAATAGCCGTACTGATGTTGAAAGAGAATCGCTCCTCGCCGCTGAAAATGCACGCCTCAAGCGTCAGCTCGCCGAGCAAGCAGAGGAGCTTGAAATCCTAAAAAAGGCGGCTACCTACTTCGCGAAGCATCAAAAATAAAACGCTACGAATTTATGCTGACAAATAGCGCGCTATATTCAATCGCGATGATGGCGCGCGTTCTGTTGGTTTCGCGAAGTGGGTATTACAGCTGGCTTGATAATCGTGAAATGGTTAGTTGGCGCATGCAGCAAAGAGAAGCGATTGATGCGTTGGTAAAGGCAGCATTTGAGGCTGGAAAAGGCCGGTATGGCGCGGATCGGATTTTTTATGATTTGGCGGAGCAAGATAATCCGCTCGACATAAAAGCCATTCGGAAAAGCCTGAAACGGCAGGGGTTAATTGCAAAAGCGGCCAAGCTGTTCAAGGTGACTACGGACAGCAATCATACACTACCTGTTGCGCCCAACCTGTTGGCTAGAGATTTTTCTGCGCAACAACCTAATGAAAAATGGGTGACCGATATTACTTATATTCAAACTACAGAAGGTTGGTTGTATCTGGCCGTGATGATTGATTTATATTCTCGAAAAGTTGTTGGTTGGTCGATGAGCAAACATATTGATGCGCAATTGGTTTGTGATTCATTGATGATGGCGTTGTGGCGACGAAAATTCCCAAAAAGCGTTATTGTTCACAGTGACCGTGGCAGCCAATATGTATCGCATGCGTTTAGGGATTTACTGGAAAAATATTCGCTAATACAGAGTATGAGTCGCAAGGGTGATTGCTGGGACAATGCGTGTGCGGAAAGCTTCTTTCATTCACTTAAGGTTGAGCTGGTTCACGGCGAGCCATTGCTAGATGGAAAGCACACGCGCGAATCTATTTTTGAATATATCGAAGTGGATTACAATCGCTACCGCCGTCACAGCGCTATTGGCTTTGTTAGCCCCGAGCGCTTTGAGGCAAAAAATGTATGTTAGTTAACTGTCCGAAGTTGGCGGTAGGGATCAGAAACCTTGCTAACGGAAAAGTCAGATTTTCCATCTTCTAGAAAATACCAGGTTCCGGATAGAAAGTTGCGATACGGAAAGATCGCTGTCGGATCATAAAAACCATCTATAGCATCAATTTTCCAAGCCCCATAAGACCCATTAGTGCCACGAAAGAAAACAGTATCGCCTTCCCATGCGTGGACTGCACCTGATGATTGATACTCAAACAAAGAGGCATCACCGGCCAAGCTTATATCAGCGAGCCCACTATAAACAAAAACATCCGCATTAGACTCACTATATTCTGACGAATAAAACCAGCCTGAATAATTAAAATAAGCGATAGACCACTGCTGGTGCAGGTTGTTAACACCATCTCCCCAAGAAAAAACACCCTTTGACTCAGGAACGGCGGTGATATCGCCCGAGAGTAAACCAGCATAGGAACTGGTTGGTACTAGCAACAAAACAAGTAACATTAAACGCTTTATCATTTTTGATTCCCTTTAGATAAATAAACGAATAAAAACGCAATACCAATAAAAAGGCTATGCAGTTAATTATTTCATGCGCTTATTTATAAAGCCAGGCTTCAAACTTGGAACGCAGCTGCAAACAACCTACTTTTATTCTTAAAATAAAGGCGTTAGCTGCGCAAACAGGGAGGGGAAATTAAGGCAGTATAAACTGCCTTAATGAAGTTTTTACTACAGCAATAGAAGTTACCCCCCAATCGCTTTTTCAATTGCCGCCACATCAATCTTGCGCATGGTCATCATGGCTTCGAATACGCGTTTGGCAATAACGGGATTTGGGTCAGTGACGCCTTTGGATAATACGATGGGTGTAATTTGCCAGGATATGCCCCATTTATCCTTACACCAACCACATTCACTTTCCTGGCCACCATTATTGACTATCGCATTCCAATACCGATCAGTTTCGGCCTGGTCTTTGGTGGCGATTTGAAATGAAAAGGCTTCGGTGTGTTTGAACGCAGGACCGCCATTGAGGCCCAGACAAGAAATTCCCATTACGGTGAATTCAACCGTTAGTACATTGCCTTGCTTACCTGACGGATAATCGCCCGGTGCGAGATTCACAGCAGTCACAAATGAATCGGGAAAGGTATCGGCATAAAAGCGCGCCGCTGCTTCGGCATCACGATCATACCAAATGCAGATGGTATTTTTTGCTGGGTTAGTCATATCACTTCTCCATAGTTAATATCAGGTTCGGCCAGAGCATGAGGCAACTTATTCCGGAATTTCCGGCTCTACTAATTGCGCCAAAAACTGCAGCGATTCTTGCCAGCCAAGATAACAACCAGACACAGGAATAACGGCGGGAATTCCTTCCTGTTTGATGTTAACTTCAACACCACAGGGCACAGGAGTTAACTCCACGGTTGTGCGCATTTCTCCGGGTAAATTGGGGTCGTCAAATTTCGCGCTATAGGAGATGTACTTATGCGGCGTTAATTCCAGATAGGTACCGCCAAAGGAATGGCTATTCCCGGTAGTAAAGTTGGTGAATGACATTTTGTAGGAGCCACCAACCTTGGCATCAAAATGGTGAACTTTGGCGGTAAACCCGCAGGGTGGGAGCCATCGCGCAAAGGCATCTGCATCGGTAAAGGCCCGGTAAACCTTTTCCGGCGTGCTGCGTAAAACACGGTGAAAATGCACGCTGTTGGTAGACATAATGAATCTCCTATTAAGGTGAAATAATCAGTTAACCATGATTATGGTACTTAATAGTCGATTGGGGAGATGGGGTTTCGACAAGGCTATAAAAATTTTCTGCCTCTGCAAAAGCACCATAATCCTTCAATACAGATGCAAGGATGCTGTTTAAGACCTATTGCCCCTCATCTGCATCCGAGAGCAAACCGGTTACTCAAATCCAAAATGATTTTTTCACCGGCACGCTCACTCAATTAACTTTCAACGGCAAGTGTTAACTGATTGTGATCTATTGATGTAATTCGATTGCGCAAGCTAGTTCCCTCTAGCGGGTCAAAACTTGCCATTACCTGGACGAGCAATCCAATCTCTGCATCGTCCAAACAGAGCTTCTCAACAGCACGCGACGATATTTCTGTGATCTCTACATCAATCACCCCAAAAATAAACTTACCAAAAAATTAATTACTCAATATTTACACCGCAAATTTTTTCTTTATGTTCAGATATACTCCAAATACTAATTGCTTCTTTATTATTTTTAACTCCATACTTTAAATTCCAATGTTCGTGATACAAAACATTATTAATCGTTATCAACTGATCATTACCATTAAAATTCATTCCAAGATATCCTTTCTCTTTATACTTTTCCGCCGAATAAATTGAAATTGAATTATCAAAAACAAAGAAATTATTATTCATCTCACACCAACTTATATTTTCATGCGCTCGCAATCTCAATACTCTTTTATAAAGAGTATCTACAACACCATCTCTGTCCACATCCATTGATATTTTAAATAAAGATACACCTATATTTTCCATTTGCAACCTGAATTCCCTAATAGCCTCTAGGTAATCAGCTGCATCCAACCCCTTAAATGAGGCATGCTGCCATTTAATGCCCCCTTCGATTGTTTGTTTTATCTCCACCTCATCGGCGACCACATCCCACACTAATGCTTTAAATTGCCCATATCCAGGCAATACTTTTCTTTCGCATATTGGGTATTCCATATATTTTGTTTTATTCAACATATCCACATAAGACTGACAGAACGGGTAAGCCTCACCGAACACCAATTTGAATTTAAGCGGGAAACTGTCATTAAGTGAATGTTTTTTAGCGTCGCGCATTAATAATGCGCCAAACCCAAAGCCTTTACTGATTGCTGGAGAACGAATAATCGAAGACAGAAAATTAATGCGATCCTGGTAAATCTGTATTAGGCAAGCAACATCTTTACATAAATTTCTCTCATTTTTTAGCCACGCCCGTTGTAGCCTTTTAATTTCATTTTTATTATCTGCACTCTTAACCACAACCTGATATGTACTACCCAATTCACTATCCAATTGTGAAACTGTTGGATTGGAGCAAATCATCTTTTCAATTGAGGTTGCCGCCTTTGTACAATCAAAACTCGCCGCCTGCAATGAGCCAGAAAGAGCAGCAATTCCAACACCCCCTATCACTTTGATAGTTGTTTTTTTCAAAGCTGTATTCTTCATATGATCTTCCTCAACATACTAAAACCCGCTCTAATCTATTGGATGTGGGAAGCAGGATAAAAAATAAGAATGGGAATATTAAAATTCACGATATTGGAATATTGATATGGCTTGACGAAGCAGCCAGTACATCCATTTTTACATCCGTTGTTTTAGGAATTCATTCAATGAATCGTCCTTTGCCCTGTTAATTTTAGGAGGGCATTTATAAGATCGGATAATAGCAATTGACCACATTTTGTAAACGGGTCTTAAGCGACACACTCAAACACAGAAAGTGAATATCCACATCTGGCGCTCCATTGGTACAGGCAAACTACCCCTGATAGCAAGATGGCTGAAATACTTATAATTGCTGGCGTTGGTTTTGGATAAGGAACCAGGAAAATCAACTAAAACTTTATCCCACAAAATAAAAAGGCGGCAAAAATGCCGCCTTTTGGGATCAGAATTTTACAATCAATAAACCTCAAAATCCCACAACGAATAACCGTAACCCGTACCGCGAGCTGTGCCATTAATACGCACATAACGGCCTGAACCACTTACTGTTAAATCATCAATTGCACCATCACCGTTGGTTACTGTGTGAATGGTTGTCCAGTTCAGGTTGTCGATTGAGGTTTGCACTTGGTAGTTTTTTCCGAAAGCACCTTCCCAATTGAGTTTTACACGGCTAATGCTTTGCACTGAACCAAGATCCACTTTAATCCATTGCGCATCACTCCATTGGCTGGCCCAACGGGTATTCACATTGCCATCCACTGCTTGCGCGGCATTCCAGGCGGCGCCTTCATCACTCGAAGACGTTGCTGGTTTATTCAGCGCTTTGTTGGTGGTTACTGGTGGAGAAATTCCGCCGCCATAGACTTCAAAATCAAACAGCGAATAACCATAACCCGTACCCCGCTGAGTGCCGTTCATGCGCACATAGCGGCAAGTGCCTGACGCTGTAATATCATCCACACCACCATCGCCGGTAGTGGTGGAATAAATAGTGGTCCAATTTACTTTGTCATCCGATACCTGGATTTGATAGGACTTGCCGTAGGCAGCTTCCCATTTTAATAGCACGCGATTAATGGCTTTGCTGCTACCGAGATCCACATAAATCCATTGTGCATCTGTCCATTGGCTGGCCCAACGCGAATTGGTATTGCCATCCACCGCTTGAGTTGCAGACATAACTTCTGCTTCTTGCGATGAAGCTACCGCAATTTTATTTAACGCAAGGTTGGTATTATCCGGTGGATTCACTGGCGGTGTTGTCGGTGGCAGCACGGGAGGTTTACCTCCGCCCAATGAATACACACGCACCCAGTCTATTAATGTCGATGCTGGGAATACTGCTTCAGGAACAATTCCACCACCGTAAGTAAATCCGGATTGACCGCCCACACCCGAACTTAAAATTAAATACATTTGGTGCTCGAACGGATGCCATTCCGGAAAGTGGTTGGAATATTCAGAAACATAGGTACGTTTGCCATTGCGAATTTCCGTGCGCGCAGAATCATTGCCATCTGCCGGAGGGAATGCACC
Source organism: Cellvibrio sp. KY-GH-1 (assembly GCF_008806975.1). Classification (NCBI taxonomy): domain Bacteria; kingdom Pseudomonadati; phylum Pseudomonadota; class Gammaproteobacteria; order Cellvibrionales; family Cellvibrionaceae; genus Cellvibrio; species Cellvibrio sp. KY-GH-1. The sequence goes on along the minus strand of NZ_CP031728.1, from coordinate 5,721,661 downwards.
GCCATCATTTAAATAATGGATGTGATACACATTGCCATCCACATAAAATTCGATGCGGTCGCTATGCCAATTCACACCGTAAGTGTGCCAACCCCAGCTGCCTGCATTCTGGTCATTTACCGCAGGTGGATAATTGCCATAACCCGGGTTGCGCAGATTACTGCTCCAGCGCGTGGAGGTTTGTCCGTCCACCGCATTTGCCCCAGCGAGATCCGGTGCTTGCAATGAAGAAACGGTAACAAGCCGATTTAACGCGAGGTTAGTACCGGCAAAATTTTTAATTTCAAATTCAAACAGCGAGTAACTCCACTCAGTTGCACGCTCGCTGCCGTACATGCGCACATAGCGACCATTACCATTCGCGTTGATCACATCCACACCGCCATCACCGTTGGCAGTGGAATAAACATCGGTCCAATTCACTTGATCATTAGAGGTTTGGATTTTGTAAGTTTTGCCGTAAGCGCCTTCCCAATTTAAAACAACTTGATTAAACCCTTGTGCACTGCCGAGGTCCACTTGAATCCACTCGGGCTCATCTGGCCCCTGCTTATCTTTATAGCTGTAGTAACCGCCGAGATGGCCATGGTTCCAATCCTGATAGGCATTATTTTCCCAGAACCAGGCGTAATGCACGGTGCCCAAATTATGGAAGGGAATGGAGCCAACGTATTCCATAATGTCCACTTCACCACCTTGTGGCCACATTAAATGATCTTCACCGGGCGGAATTTCATTGGGCATCATCCAGAACGCAAATCCTTGCCCTTTGTATTTCACATCCTTTGCCCAAACACGCGCTTCAATTTTGTAACCTGGGCCGAAAGCGACTTTGCCAGCCGTGTTAATGCGGCCGCTGGTGTAATCCTTATCGATATAAAATTCCTTGCGGGTGGTAATAGCCAAGGCACCACCATCGGCACCAGCAATACCTTGTTTAATGCTGATATTTTCCGGGCGTTCAGTAGCGCGGTCCAATTGCCCTGTACCCCAATCACCATTGATGCCAGTGCCAGTTTCAATATTCCAGGCATTCGGGTCTAACTGGGAGCCGTTAAATTCATCACTCCAAATAAGCGTTTGCGCATTCGCGGCACTACTCATTACGAGAGTAACTGCCAATGACAAAAAATGGCGAGAGTATTTTCTAAAGCGGGTCGAGTTGAGCGTGGAATTATTCATATTATGTTCCTGCTGTGGTTATTAAGCTTGCGGGAATCACAGTTCCCGATAAGAAACTGCGCTGCCGTTACGCTTCGATAATCGGTTAACTATCGAATCGAAAAAATTGTGCAAGCAAATCCGTGACAACAGGTTCTACCAAACGCAAAGAACCAAAAAATAGGCGTTCGTTTAATCAACTGCAGGCATACGACCAAAATAATTTGAATTGAATCACGCAATAAATGAGTTGGTGCGCAAAAAATATTTTAGATAAAAAAGGGAGCCATAAGGCTCCCGAGGGGATAGCTAAATCGGAAAACGATTCGCTACAGCACGAGAAAAAAGCATCAAGGGTGTAACACTAACGAATGGAGATTATACGCTCCTGATTTTGAGTAAAACCGTAACCTGTTAGCACCTTGTAACAATTTTACACTCGAAATTGTTACTGATTGATAATTTTGTGATGCAGGTACATTTACGTCTGCATTTAAATTTTGATTGTTCACACTCACACTCATTTTCCCGTCGCCATTTGGCGCTTTAACAACCGCTGCGAGTTCATAAGTGCCAGCTTTATCCACCTGCACCGTATAATCCAACCATTCACCGGCTTCAAAATGAGTTACCACATAGGATTTTTTTGTCGCATCGAATTCAATATCTACACCTTCATTGCGATAAGTCGTGCCACGGTTCCAGAGCGTACGCTCTTTACCAGTCGATACGTGATAATTGGCAGAGTCAACATCCCAGTAGGCAACGCCACTGCGACCCATATCAAAATCCACAGCTAATACTGTGCCGCCGGACTTTTTAATGCGGTGATTTTTAAAGGGCACGCTGGTATAGGAATAAGGTTGACGAAACATGGCATCAATCACTTCCGGGTGGAACTGATTTTTCTCGAACCGAATATCCTCCGCTAATTGCAGCAATGCTTTTTTTGCAACAGCGGCGCTGGGTTTCTCACCCTTACCCGTTAAATAGTCAACCACTTTCCAATAATCTGCATTGGGTTTTATTTCGAGAGGATTATTAAACCCAAGTTTTTTCAACGGCCACCAGGCCCAGCCAATTCCCTGGGACTCCACCAATTGAATTGCATCAGTAAACCAGAGGTTGGAATTTTCGCCTGATTCCCCCAACCAGATGGGCATATTGTATTTTTCGCGCAGCGCCAAATGGCCGCTGATATCGCCAACAGTGTTGTTGTTCCAATATTTATGGAAACTCAGCACCAGGTTTTTGTTTGCCTCGGCGTTATCCGACAAAGGCAGCACCCCGGAATAATTATTGCCCCAGCAATTGCCTTCGATAATGACGATGTGTTTGTTATCCACTTCACGAATAGCCTGGGTCACATCCTGCAATAACTTTTTCAGCGGTGCATTTTTGGTTTCTTTACAACCATTTTTATCCGCTGCATTTTCAAAGCCCCAGTTGGGCTCATTGATAATGTCGTAAGCTCCAACAGTGGGTTCATTGGCATAACGCTGTGCAAGCTTGCGCCAGAGGGCGATCATTTTTTGCTGGTTGGCTTCACTCTGCCAGAGTGAGGGCAGGTTTGGATTGCGATCAGAAATGGCGAAATCATTACCCTGCCCGCCCGGTGCTGCATGCAAATCCAGAATCACATACATATTATTCGCCTTGGCCCAGGCGATTAATTGATCAGTCATGACAAAGCCCTGGTCCAGCCAGGTGTTTTGACCAACCACAGGTTCCTGCTCAATCGGCAAGGTATAAAGATTGAAATGCATTGGCAGGCGCACTGAGTTAAAGCCCCATTGCGCCATTGCATCTATATCCGCCTTGGTAGTGTGGTTGGCAAGCCAGGCGTTATAAAATTCGTCGCTTGCGGCTTTGCCAGCCAACGCTTCAAATTTTGCACGTATTACATGTTGCTGCCCCAGATTCCCCAACTTGAGCATGTAACCTTCTTGCAGCATCCAGCCGCCCAACCCCATTCCGCGCAGTAGGACTTTGTCGCCCTGCTCATTCACAATAAAGTGACCATCTGCACGCAAGAAACTTGGAGCACCGGTATTGCCACTACTTAGGCCGGCAACGAGGCTTGCCGCAACAAACATAAACGTTTGAACAACACGAGACCTAATCGATTTCACGGAAAACCTCTTATCTGATTTATTGTGTTTTCAGATGAACTATCGGAAGCACAGCGATAGATGCACATAGAATTTTATGTGCCCAGTGTAGGTATTTACGGGTGGTTATGCGTTCGAATAACCGCTACGCGAACGCTATTGGCTCCCAGTTTTGTCATACTGCATCTTCAGAAACGGGAACTGAGGCAAAAAATAAATGCATAAACAAGGAGTTAGCAAATTTGCAGGAAAATCATCCAGCCTGTAAAGAATTGTCATAGTCCTATGTGAATGCGCAATAATAGCTTGTTGGTTTGTGCGGCAATTTTTTATGCAGGCGAAGCGATTGCTCTATACTCGGTTACGCCAGTCTTTGAAATCCAACTATAACGATAACTAACCCAATCACCGGTCAACATGAACGAAACAATTTTTAATATCCACGATTTGGTCCTGATGATGACCGCCGTGCAATGCGCCTGCTTTGCAATACTGCTACTGGTCACCAATCCACCTGCCAATAAAAGTAATTATTTCCTGGCCGCCTTTTTATTAGCCCATGCATTTATACCCGTCCATGAGTTAGTGCTCTGGGGCGCTGATTTTAAAATGATTGCACTGGAGCATTATCCGCGTTTGTTTTTGTGGATTGGTTTCGGGTTCTATGTGGATGCAGCGCTACTCTATTTCTATATAAAGTCATTGGTGTATGACGATTTTACCTTGCATAAACGCGATGGATTACATCTATTACCCTTGGGATTGTTCGCCGTTTTTCTGGGGCTGACCTTTTACACTCACAGCCTGGAAGAGCGCGTCATGCTGATTGATGACGATATTTATATGTACAGCCCCGGCTATTTGATCATGGACTTTTTATGCAAAGCCATGCGTATTGGTTATTGCGTGGCCAGCCTGTTTTTGATTGCGAAATATCGCGACCAGTTAAAAACCACGCATTCCAATATTGAACGGGTAGATATTCGCTGGCTGATTGGGTTGGTGATTGGCTTCCTGATTATCGCCACCACTGAGGCTACCCTCGCCTGCACCAAGATTCTGCACTTATTTATTCCTTTTCACCCCCACTGGTTTGAAGTGATTGGGCTGACGGGTTACTACGTTGTCTTCGTTCTGGTATTAGTGCTGGTATTTACCAGCATGCGCTACTTCTCCGGCTTTATTGCCGTAAAACAAAAGGACGACTCCAAAAAGCCGGTGGAAGAAAAGCTGCTTAACACCGGTTTTGCCGAACGTATCGACAGCGCCATGCGCGAACATAAGCCCTATTTGGAACCGGATTTAACCTTGGACATGCTGGCCGAAACCCTGAATATTCCTGCGCGCGATTTATCGCTGGTGTTCAACCGCCACTTCGATAGCAACTTCTATGAATTTGTAAATCGCTACCGCATCGAAGAAGCACAAAAAATGCTCGCCGACCCTAAACACAAATCCAAAACCATAACGCACATCTACCTGGATGCGGGCTTTAACAGCAAATCGGTATTCAATACTTTCTTTAAAAAACACGTGGGCAAAACTCCTTCCGAATACCGACAGGAGCATTTGCCGCAATAGTTCGGGAAAAATATGACAAGAACACACTTACACTATGAAATAACCAATGCCGATATTGGGCACGAATTTGTAAAACTTGGCATAGTTATACCCCTGAGTTTTATGGTGGTGGGCGGAGCTATTATGTATTACGGTAAGGGCTCTATAGACCCTGCAGCCCGCTATTTTGTCCCTGGTATGGTTATTATTGGATTTCTTCTTTTACAAGGTATTGCCTGGTGGCATTTTCGTCACCCCAATTACCACGAATTCACAATTACTGATGAACGAGTCGAACACCGCACCCAAACGGGAGGCTTCAACCTCCTGCTATCCGATATTCAAAAAATAGTAACCTCACGGGTTATCGGCAGTAACAGCTCACGAATTGATTACTTCCTAAAAACCAAGACTGGGGAACGCTTTTCCATCCCAAAACTTCATAAATTACCGGATGGAAAAATTATTAAAATACTCTTGGAAGTGAATCCGTCGATTTTAAAAGAGTAGTAACAACAGGTAATCAATAGCTACTACTCTCATCCAAAAAACGGGTTAGCTCGTCATAGGGCACACATGACCAAGGTTGAGGGAAGCTACTAGTTCCCACTCCAGAGTTCGGGTTTAGAACTTATAAAATCAACCAGCTGCTGGCTCACTGACTGATGATCTTTTGCAGATGGGTGCCATTGGCAAGCAGTTAGTTCCATAGGTTCAAGCTTCAACAAGTGCACGCGGGTTTGGGCATTGGATTTCAACTGTTCCACGACTTTATTATGCTGCTGAAGCATTTCATCCGAAGGAGCATGGGGCACCAACAAGACCAAGCTTGCCTGTGGGTGCTGTTTGCGTAAGCCTAGAATGAATGACGTGTAGCTTTTTACAAAATCTTGCTGTAACTCCTCACGATTTTTCCATTTTTCGCCCGGATTCAAGGGTGTGGCAAAATCATTTCCCCCAAGCTCTAACACAATAATATTCGGTGACCAGACGTTTGCGTATTTAATGGTTTTATTGCCAACAAATGTGTACTGATAAAACCGCCGGAAATTTTCATCGGGAAAGGCGCCATTATAATTACGCACCACACCACTACCAGAAATCGCATTGATTTGATAATCAGCATTAAAGTGTTTTGCCGTCAGTGCACCAAATGCCTGATGAGTGTTGGTTGTACTGAAAATTTCGTCGTATTTACATTGACGACTCACTGACAAATTAGCATAACCAACAGAGAATGAATCACCAATAAATTCTATTTTTCGTTGCCGGGGCTCGGGCTGCAACAGGGCCGCTTTGGCAGGAACATAAAACCCTTCAAATGTCCCGGTTGCCATAGGCGTTTCTGTACGTTTTTCCAAGCGAACTTTGTGTGGCCCCTTGCCTAGATTTTTCAGTGAGTGAGTGATCTTTCCCGGCCTGGTCAATACTACGGGCTCTTTGTCATCAATGATTAGGCTAAGGATATTGTTAGCATCATTCAACCTGACATCCAGTTCTGATCCAGTAAACTCCGCTTCAAAATAAACACCGGGCCAGGAATAGGTGTAACTTGTTAACTGGTTCTTTTTTTCCACTAGCACGCGGCCACTGTAGTGCACAGGCAAGGCGTAAGAATCCGGTTGGGAGGCAGCGACATCGGCAAACACTCCACCTGAAAACACTATTCCTGCTATTATCGCCCGGATGTTAAATACTTTTCTTGTCAATAGACTCTGCACAGCTCCCTCCAACTACTACAGTGATTTAGTTTTTATTACTTGTTAATTTGCACAATTGCATTTTCACCGGCCTTTAGCGAAACCCGCTTCATCAACGCACCGCCATCATCTACCCCAACTTCATTTTTCCAGATAATAAAAAAGATCACGTAATATTCACCTGCGGGTAAATCCTTAAACGAGAACTGGTTTTTCTCATCACACTGGGATTTCCTGACCAGCTCATGGTATTCCTTGGGGTCCGGGGTGAATTTTGGCGGGTTATTTTTCATTAACACTTTCCCTAAAGAATTATTGCCATAGATTTTCAGAATACGCTCATTGGAATAATCAGCCACGGGCAAGAGTTCCACACCAAAACCGGAACAACCTTTTTGTTCCTTTTCATTTAATTGCAGAAATGCTGCACCGCTAATGCTGGAATTTCCGTTGGATTGAATCCATTTTATTTCGTCGGCATTGAATTGGCTTTTTACTGGAACAAGGTCTGCGGCTTGCGTATTAATGGTCAATAATGCAATAAGTGTTGCGGCAACTGTTGCGAGTGCAGTGGGTGATTTCATTATTTTTTCCTTTGGTCGTTGTGATATCTCATAAGCATGTTGGGGTTCGCAAGCGCAGCCTGCGCGGCCCGCCCCAACCTACAAAAGTAATGGGGTAAGGTCAACAAGTGATAATAAAAAGCCGCGTAAAGTTTCCTTTACGCGGCTCAACCAACATCAATACATCGAGGTTAATTCAAATTAATAAACTTCAAAATCCCACAGCGATATTCCGTAACCATTAGCCCGGGTGACGCCGAGGATACGTACATAACGTCCGGTGCCGGAAACAGCTTGATCATCCACATCACCATCGCTGTTAAGCTCTGATTTTATTGTAGTCCAATTAGTTGCATCATTAGAAACCTGGATGTTGTAAGCCTTCGCATAAGCGCCCTCCCATTTTAATTTCACGCGACTAATGGTTTTGCTGCTGCCAAGATCGACGTAAATCCATTGATTATCGATAAATTGACTGCTCCAACGAGTTGCGGAGTTTCCATCCACGGCCTGAGCTGCAGAGTTACCGCCCCACTCGTCTGACGACGCAACTGCAGTGCGGTTCAACGCGAGGTTCACATTGCCGGCTACGCTGCTGGCAACAGAACTGCTCAGTGCACTGCTGGAACTTTTTACCGAAGAAGATGCAGCAGAACTAGAAGTAACAGCGAAATTATTCACCTGGAAATCATAGAGTGAATAACCGTAGCCAGTGCCACGCTCGGTGCCATACACACGCACAAAACGACCAGTACCAGCCACATTCAACACTTCACGACCACCAACACCCGTGGAAGTTTGGTAGACAGTGGTCCAACTGGTGCCACTGGTAGACGTTTGAATGGAATAACTTTTTCCATAAGCGGCTTCCCACTGCAATACGATTTGGTTGAAGCTGCGGTTCGCACCCAAGTCCACCATAATCCATTGCGGATCGGCAGAAATGCTGGCCCAGCGTGTTGTTGCGCTGGCATCAGTCGCGTTCACCGCTGCCCAGGCTTCGCCTTCGGTTGTTGATGCAACGGTTGGGCGATTCAATGCGAGGTTTCCAAATGGAGTTACTACAACGCTGCTGGTTGAACTTGCAACAGACGACGAGGATCTGGAAGAAGTTACTGCAACACTGGATGAACTAACCACTGACGAGCTTCTCAGCGACGAAGTAGTAGCAACACTGCTGGAACTTCTGGGTGAAGACGATGGTGCAACACTGGAACTGCTTGCAGAAGCCGCACTGAACTTCACCCAGTTCAAATTAATTGCCTGATTAAATACCAAACGCAATTTGTGCGCACCAGCAGTTAATGAGAGTTGTGAATTTACCGTTGCCCAGGTTTGCAATCCGCCAGTTGATGAAACATTGATTACTGCTTTTTGCACACCATCCACCAACACATTGATAGTACCCGATGCTTCGCTCGCAATGCGCAAACTCACATCGTAATTCGCAGCAGCCCCAGTCAGGTTATACTCCACCCACTCACCAGCAGCTACATCGCTCAGGTTTAGAAATCCCGACACGTCTTTGGTTTCTTCTACGCGAACTCCATTACGGGTTGCGTAATTTTCTGCTTGCACTAACTTCGGCAAGGTATGAACGCTGGCATCACCATGCACTGGCATATTGACATATATATTGCCGAGTTCAGCCAATACACCGGACTGACGATAATCAAATAGACCGTTAAATGGATGACCATTGCGACGACCGGTAAACCATGCGTATCGTTGCATATCCGCATTGTTTTCAAATGAATCCACCACTTGAATCAGCATGCGTTTTTGATCATCCAATGTTTTTACCGTTTCCCATGCGGAGAATTCGGTCATCCAGATTGGCTTGCCGTATTTTTTAAATTCATTCACGTACCACTCAACGCCATTTACATCGGGCATGTATGCGTGAATGGAAATCGCATCCACTTTACAGGTTGGGCAAAGACGGAAGAAATCATCGAAGTAATCGAACGGACTGTAATAAGTTGTCCCGTTTTCAGTGACGCAGTTGCCGCAATAGTTCATCGCCACACTCACAATTTTTAGCCCAAACTCATTGGCGATAGCTTCCAAACGCGGCCATTGTGCAACGGCTTGCGACGGCGTCATGTTTGCTTGATCGATAAAGTTGGGTTCGTTAAACGCGAGGATATATTTCACATCCGGATGCGCGGCGATGTAAGTGCGCATAGCCTGGTCGTTGAAGTTTCCGTTCCATGCCATGGGCACAAATTCAACACCATATTGTTGGTAAACATCTTTCACTGCCAAATCCGGGCTGTGGCTCCAGTTGTACCACCAGCTAATACCTTTGGAAATTACCGCTAAGTCTTCTACCGAATGAGTGCCGTAACCCAAACCGCGCTTTTTACTTTTGCCAGCTTTGCCGAAATCTTTATCGACAAAAATTACCGTTTTTGCGGTTGAATTTAATTCTCCGTCGCTCACCGTCAGTGTGACATGATAAGAGCCTTCGCTAGTGTAAGTGTGATTTGCAGTTGCACCGGTGCCGGTTGTGCCATCACCAAAATCCCAACTGTAGGTTAATGCATCACCGTTGACGTCAACCGATTTTGTACCATCAAAGGTAACCATTGCAGGTGCTATACCGCCCATGATGGAAGTTTTTACTGCTGCTGATGGAGCGCGATTGACGACAGTACCGTTAGTGCCAGGATCTTTCGCTGCTTGACCGCCAGAAAGATAAACATCATCAATACTGATGCCTGCAGTTTCACCGCCGCCAAGCACTTGCAGCAATTGGCGCACATCAAATAAATCCAGATCCTTCGCAAGTTCACTCACGGGGATTTGAATTTCATGCCATTGCCCATCACGCATAAAGCCGTAAGGGTCATTACCCGCTTTGAAGTTAATCCACTTCTGGCCAATCCCATTCAATGGGCCACTTTTGAAACCGATTTGGAAATCACCCGTGTGGGTAGTTTTCAGCGAGAAATGTAATTTCGCATTGGGGTTATCAAACGCGGTAAGGTTAAATCCATCGCGCGCGGTCAAGCCCATTCCGTACCAGCCTTTGCCAGTAGATTTCAAATGCAACGCAGAATTACCCTCTTTATTGGCACCGCTTTCGAGTGTGAGCGTGTTGTCCCACAGGAATAAATCGCCGCTCACACCAAACGCAAATTCGCCCGCGTTTTTGTGATCGGGTGTTTCAGTATAAATACCGAAATTGCCAAACTCCGGTGCTTGCAATGGGATGCTTTCAGTTAAATAAATATTGTCGAACGCAATTTCCATGGTTGCTGCGGGTGCAGGGCCAAACACACTGAAAAAAGTTTTGATGGTTTCAAAATCCAGGTTGCCAAATTTGCTCAATGGAATTGCTACGTGATGCCAGTTGCCGTCGCGCACCAAACCGTATTGATCGCCACCTTCATTGAAATCCACTTTACCGTCGCCACCGGACGTGCTCGCCATGCCAATGCTGAAACTGCTGGTGGAACTGGTTTTGATATCCAGGTGCAAATAGCCGTGTTTGTAATTGCGCATGTTGTAGTCTTTGTGGACCAACCCCATACCCCACCAGTTGCCCGGTGCAATCGAATAGGCCAATGCGCCGCTGCCTTCAGAAGGTGAGGTGGCGATATTGGTCATATTGTTCCACACGTAAAGGCTGGTGCGATCACCCCAATTCAATTCGTTTAATACCGGAGTAGTTTCTGTACTCACGCCGAAATTGCCGCTGGGCAGATCGTCGCTCGCGACTTTCAACTCAGTGTTAGCATTCGCGTAAAGGCGAACGTAATCCACGTACATTTTGCCGGGGAAAGGTGCGGTGATTTGCGCGGGGTCGGTGATCTCGACAAAGTTAAAGCCACCAACAGCCAGATTCAAAATAATCGACGCCGGATTATCGCGGAATTCCGACATGTTGGGGTCGGTGATGTCCATGGTGAAATACGCGTTACCATCCACACTGATGGTTACTTTGCTCGGCGTCCAATCCAGTTTGTAAGTGTGGTAATCCTCATAAAGATTCACTGGCAATGTTGTTGATGCTGAGCTATCCGCCTGCAGCCAGGTACTCCAGGTTCCCGCTTCATGCCACCAATGCATAGCACCGGAAACGGATTTGTTGACAGTGCCATTGGTTTGCGCGGCTTTATAACCCGCTTCAAGAATGTCCCACTCACCGGACTTTGGCCAACCATCCAAACCAAAGTTGGTGCCGAGCATCCAAAACGCTGGCCAGAGACCATTGTCCATGCGCGGCAATTTAATACGCGCTTCCAGGGTGCCGTATTTAAAAGCCATACGTCCGTTGGTGTGCAAACGCGCGGAGGTAAATTGTTTACCTTCATAGGATTCGCGCTTGGCTTCGATGACGAGTTTGCCATCTTCTATATAAGCGTTTTCACTGCGCGCCGTGTAGTACTGAAGTTCGCCATTGCCGTTGCCATCGCCGCCGACTTTGTATGACCAGATTGAGTTATCGATTCGCGTCCCGTTGAATTCGTCTGCCCAGAGGGGCGTTTGTGCATAGCTATTGCTGGCTGTTGCCAAACCAACACCCAGAGCAAACATGCCCGGTGTTAATAACCGCATGGGAGTTTTCATGGTGATACCTGTTTATGGTTATTGGATTGCTTTTATTAGTGGTTCTCTCTGCTCGACCAGTCTTGCAAACTGATTCGATGCGGTGAGTTTCTCTCCAATTTCCACTACAGGCGTTCGACTAGCGGGATCGTTGAAATTATTTCGCGTTTGGCTGGTTTGCAGTATCCGAACACCGCAAACCAGCGCGCCACAAAGGTTTCGCTTTATTATCTTGCATGTCCCACTTTATGCTTTTGTTACTTCCATCACGTGTTTTTTCATCATCATCTATTAACGCGAAAGCTGCCAGGCACGATATACACTCCAGCCCGCCATAAAGATCAACCATATCCCAACCCAGAACAACCCGGTACTGATGACGCCATTGCCAATTTTTAATACTTCCAAATGCGTTGTTGCACTGGCGGTATCCACCACGATAGGTGTCAAACGGCTTACCAATAATAACGGTATGGCGATGGCGACATTAATCGCGGCCTCTAGCAGCAAGCTCGGAATAGTCCAGTAGCGGTAAATCAGCTTCCATAAACCAAAAACCAGCGAGACGATCAAGATTATCGACAGTATTGGCACCCATTGCTGCACCGGCTCCGCAAAAACGATTGTCAGGTTAGCCAGTTGGCCCGACGGTATCCACAGGGCGTAATTCAGTAACAGCAAGGCAAACAAATCCGAAGCAAAATCGACACTTTGCTCACAGGCGCTGATTCTTTGCCAAGGGCGCGTTACCGGCGGCAATTTTTCCGGGGCCCAACATTGATAGGGATCGAAGTAGGCCTTGCCACCGACCGGATTACTCAGTAGGTAAAAAACACCCGTGACCGAGGCAAACATAATCAACGTCTTGGAGAGCATCTCGTAGAAAAAATTGGCTATCGCCAAATCTCCACTATTCAGCAGATGAATGCCAAATTGAATCAGCGCCAGGATAAATACCAGAATCAACCCGAAATGTAGCGCTTGCTTATACAGCGGAAACAACTCCGCACTGACAAGCTGCTGGCCCGTTAAAAAACTCCCCGCTACTTTTTGCGGGTGGCCAAGTTCTTTCAGCACCGCCGATACCTCAGCTTCAGAGACATCACGCCCCTGCTCTTCCGCAATGGCTTCCAGCTTATCGAGAATATTCGCGCGCAGTTCGCGGGTAATTTCATCGCGACGACTTTCCGGTAATGCTTGCGCGACGGCATTCATATAACGATCAATCAGCTCCATTTCCCGCCTCCAGTATTTTGCTCACGTGATTGTTTAACTGCAGCCACTCGGCACTCAGGCTTTCCAGCAAACCCGCGCCTTCCGGGGACAATTGGTAGTAGCGGCGCTCACGCCCTTCCCCTAATTGCCATTCACTGGTTAATAGCCCCTGGTCTGCCAGCCGACGCACCAATGGGTAAAGCGTGCCTTCATCGATATCCAAACCCTCATCCTGCAGTTGCTTGCGCAGGGAGTAGCCATAGTGCGGCTTGCGCAAAGATCCCAAAACCGCCAGGACTAAAATCCCCCGTCGCAATTCCTGCCTAAGCTTTTCAAATTGTTCATCCGACATACTGTGCTCCACATACTATGCAATACACAGTATTTACTATGCGCCACACAGTAAAAATTTGCAACGAGTTTTTAGGCTATTTTTTATTCTAACGATAAGTGCTTGATATGAAAGAGAAAACCCGGACAGCAAGGCGGCCCGGGCTTCATGAATTGAACATCAGGAAAAGGCGAGATTAGTTAAAGGAATAACGAACTTCCAAACCATAGGTTCGCGGTGACGTGTACACACCGCGCGGAACCCCAAAAAACGAAACCGACTTCTGGCGCAAATCGACTTCATCTGTTAGGTTTTTTACCCACAGTGATATATCCCAATCCACGTCCAGCGTTAATCCCAAACGAGCATTAACAATATCGCGGCTGGGAATTGCATTGGCGTCGGTATTGTTGGGATTTGAGAAATAATCATCGGTATAACTGTAATCCAAGTGAACATAGAGTTCAGCTCGTTTCACAATCGACCGGGAATAATCCAGAGCAACAAAATAGTTATTCTCCGGCGCATAGGGCAAATAGTTATGATCATAATCTATGCCTATACCACCCCCATTTTTAAACTCGTCGAACCTTGCTTTCGTCAGCGCAGTACTAAAGCTCATCGCAAGATGCTTGGTAAGCTGAGCACTCATATCCAACTCAACACCCTGACTCGTTACCTCTCCAGCATTGGTTAACGATAAAATCGTACCACTTCCAGTTTGGGTGGGCACAAATTGGAAGACCTGATAGTCATCGAACCTGGCATGGAATACAGAAGCATTTAGAGTCAAACGCTGATCAAAAAATGCGGATTTCACACCCAACTCATAATTAACAGCATATTCCGGGTCAAACTGGAAATTTTCCAGGGTGGAGAGGAAGTCCGCATTCCACCCCCCGCTTTTATAACCGCGCGCAACGCTGGAATAAAACAATACATCCGACGTATATTGAAAATTAAGGCCTAACTTGGGCAGCCACTCATTAAAAGTTTGCTGATCGCGCAGATGATCAACATTGATCGACAACCCTGTTGTATCAATGCTTGAATAATCGATATCTTTCGTTTCATTAATGTAGCGCGTCCCCGCCGTCAGGCTCCAGCGCGAATTAAAATAATAATTACCATGCAGGTAAAATGAGGCGGACTCTACTCCGGCCGTCGCAGGTGTTTTGGTACTGGTATTGGGTTTTGGACGAAATACCGCACCAGTTATTGCTTGCCGATTCGTGGAAATATTTTGATCAAGCAAATACAACCCAAGAACATAATCGAAGGATTCACTTTTAGGCGAAGTCAAACGAACTTCCTGACTTAACTGATCGTTTTTTTCATCCATCTTGCTGATAGCAACATCCAGCGGGGAATAGTCTTCCTCACTCAGCTCACTAAATGCGTTATCGCGAAGCCCGGTAATCGAGGTCCACTGAAACGAGTCTGACGTCTCATAAACAGCATTAATAGTTGCGCCTTTTAACTCGCGGCGTTCATATTCTTCCGCATTGTGCGCAACACTAAGCGGCTGCGGAGCCAGTGTAAAACCATTGAATAAGCCGTTCCCCAAAGCCTCTGAATTGGTCGCATCCTTATCATCTTTCAGATAATCAAACCCCAAGTCCAAAGTAAGGCGCTCTACCCCTAAATAACGCAGCTTCAGCTTCGCCGTATCGCGGTTAACTCCTTGTATATATTGATCGAGCGTCTGATTGTAGATATAACCGTCCTGCTCGGTGGTAGACAGCAACAGACTGGTAAACAGATTGTCTGTTAAGGGTATATTTACAGAGCCCGTAAGCGAGGAAAAATCGAAATTGCCCGCATTAACATTCAGGCCAGCCTTAAATGTGTCCTCAGGCTGCTGAGTAATAATATTAATGGATCCAGCCAACGCGTTGGTTCCTGCAAGCGTCCCTTGCGGGCCACGCAAAACCTCTACGCGTACGGCGTCCTGCAAGGCCTGGTCAAAACTTCGCGAACGCCCTACCAACACACCATCGATATACACAGCCACACGCGCGTTGGTCCCAATATTCCGCGCATAGTCACCTACGCCACGAATCGTAATTTCTCCACGCGAACTTCGATCACCGCTGCCGAAATTCAATGAAGGAATTGCAGTTTCCAGTGATGTCAGCGAATTTGCCCCAAGCTGTTCGAGCGTCGCTTTGTTATAGATACCGATTGCCAGTGGGGTGTTCTGCACCTGTTCTTCTCGCATTTGTGCAGTAACAACAACTTCTTCCAGTGCCGGGGTTGGCTGAGACCAAACCAAAGTAGATGACAGCGAACCAACCACCACCCCCGTCCAGCCAAGATTTGCGGAGGACAATATTTTTTTAATTGTTATACACATGAACAGTTTAAACCCCCAATTCAACATTCCCTGTCGTTTAAATAAAGAATTGGCGAGATGTTACGCATTAAGTGAATGAGTTCGCAATAGCTTTTGCAAACTCTTTAGTGAAAGCGGTTTTTCTAGAAAATCGGTAAATCCCATCGCCAATAACCCGGACCGGTTCACCCCAATAGGCAAACTGGTCAGACCGAAGATTATGGTTTGATTGCTGATGCGTGGGCGCAATGCAACTGTGGCTTGCTCGCCATTCATTTTAGGCATATGCAAATCCATCAGAATCAGATCGTAATGCTTCTGCTCACACATCGTGATCGCCTCTAAACCATTTTTGGCAAAATCAACCTCATAGACCGGCGAAAGCAAGCGTTCGCCTATATCGCGATGAACAACCTCATCATCTACCAGAAGAATGGTTTTTATTGCCGCAGTCCTACCCGAAGCACCACCGGCACCTGAAGAACCATCTGCTTCCGGATCATTTGTCGAAAAATTATTGGTTTGATGCACCAATGACGCCGATAAAAGGTTTATTTTCTTTTGAACCACCTTCAAGTTCGACAACATAATTTCAGGCGCCGCCAATAACGCTTCGCGCAGCTTTTCTCCAGCAGGTAAGGAATGACATAGATCAGGAGACGACTCCAAGACTTTGATAATCAGAGGTAAATGATCCACCAACAGTTCGGCTTTCATTTTCGCAACTAACAGCGGCGTTGCAATGTCATGAAACAAGGTTTCGACATTATCGATATTTTTCTGCGCATTTTGTATGTCTGACATTGAGTATGAATCCGAAATCCAAGTAATTAAAAAACCTTATAGCGCCTGCCGCACTTTAACAACCGCAACCCGACACATAGAACTCTTTCTCAAACTGTCGATTATGAACTTACACATGATAGTTAGAAATGCATACTCCAAAAATTGACGAAAGTCAGAATCTTAGGCGCCATAGGTGCATCTAAATCAACAGTTACAAAAGTGTTGTTTTAGGTCGCATATTTTTTAAGCATAATGGAGTTTGACGCCAAATCAAAAAACCCGGCGCCACACAAATGTTACTTTGTCGCTTAAGGCATCCACGAATGCTTGTCTATAGCGGCTTTCACGCAATTTAACCCAAACAAAAAAGAGGTGTCCCATGTTAAATACCGCTATCCAAACCCAAGCCACAATTCAACAAAATGATTACTATAGTGTTATTGCAAGAGGCCCCATGCTCGACCGCGTGTACGGGATGCGTTACAGAAGCTATAGTGCCGAAGGATACATTGAAGAAAATTCGTCGCTTAAGTTTATTGACGAATACGATGATAAACCTAACAGTATCTGCTTTCTGGCTTACCAGGGAAGCAAAGCAATAGGCTCGATGCGCGCCTGCGTATACAATCCATCCCAAAAGGATCTGATGATTCCGGTTATGGAAGTGTTCGATAAAGAACTACGGGACAATGTTGGTTATGATAATGTTTTCGTAGAAATGAACAAATTTGTTATAGACCCGACGTTTCAACGTAAAGGGGGGATGCAGGCCAGATTAATGCTCATGGGCTCTGTACTTAACGAATCGCTAGCGAAGCAGGCCACATCCGTGGTTGTCGCTGTTAGACCTGAACATATCCGCTTTTATCAGCTTTTTGGCGCCAAGGTAATCTCGGACATTAAATCTTATCCACACCTGAGTTTCAAAACTGTATTAATGGTGTGCACTGAACTGGATGCCGCTGACAAATTGTTGAGAACCAAGTTAAGAGCTGCCTGATAAATGATTCAATACCTTATTACAGCTATTATCGATATTGTTGTTGGAATGCTAGCAATATCAAAAAAAGATAACCCCGCAGCAAAAGCTCTGGGCTTAACTATTTGCTGCTTGGGTTTTTGGTCGCTGGAACTTTATTTTTTAACATCCATAGGGAGTATGGATGTGCTGCAGCCGCTGTTTCACATAACCAGATGGGGAATGTTTTTAGCCCCATCATTCTTTACGCTTTTAACCTGGCGTTTACTCGGTAGTAGATCTCGCTCATTTAGGAACCTGATTGTCATTCCAAGTTTCATTATGAGCGTCAGCTTATCTCTCGGGAACGCTATTATAGCCCCATCAGAGTTGGCTCCGACTGATGGAGGCTATTTGCCCAAACCGGATCTAATTTATTACGCATTTGGGGGCTATTTTATTTGGTGCTTTTTCAGCTCATTGGTATTTGTTGCCGTCTCCTATAAAACCGCACTAAGCAGAGAGAAGCAGCGACTCAAGTGGGTATTGATTACACTACTAGTGTGTTTCTTTATTGGCATTCTTTTAATTCAGACCATGCCACATAATTATTATTTATCAAAATTTATGGGGCCAATATCAAATATCGTTTTTGTCGCGTTTCTTTTTTACTCGACAATTCAACACAATCTGATGGATTTTCGACTTGCGCTCAGCGTTGGCCTCACTAAGGCCATTTTACTCGGCTTTTTTGTATGGTTGTACTTCGTAGTGACTTCAGTCGTTGGAGACCACACTGAATCCAATGGCGGCATCCTTGTTCTACTGATGTTTGTAGCCTTAATTCTCGAAGCCTATCCGAGGCTGCTGAAGTGGATCCTACCCAGTGCAAAAAAAATATTGGTAAAAAACGGGTACGATTTTGACCAAGTAAAAGCTGAAACTGAAATTGATCTTAAAAATTCCATTAGTTTTTCCATGCTAATAGATGTTCTTGATCATTTGTTTTTGAAAGTTATCAAGACGAACAACTACAAGGTACTAATGATTCAAAAAGAGGGAGAGCAATTCAATAATGAAGGCAATCTTCGTTCACATGAAGCCTCCTTTGGAACCATCAGTCACGATACTGCTCTGGTCACCTATTGCCGGACGCAGACCCAACTGATTCTCGCAGACGAAATGCCGGACACCCTTCAGGAAGAAATGAAAAAGCTAAATGCTTCTCTCTGCATACCAATCGCGTCCGGCAATGAGGCACCCGCCATTTTAATGGTGGGAGACCCCACAAATTTCACTTACTATCGTTATGAAGATCTGAAAATTTTTGAATGGCTCAAATCTGAACTCGGGCAAGTGCTTAGTCGACTAATAAGGCTAAACCACATGCAAGAACAGCTGGGTGAAGCAAAAAAAACCCTTTCAATGCTTAGCTTGATGAACCATTATCATCACGACATCAAAGTCCCCTTCGCGATCATAGACGGGGTATTATCAAACGATATTTATGACCGCGACAAACAACGTGACATAGTGCTTGAGCAGGTTGAGCGAGGCTCAAAACTTATCGCCACCATGGCCAGTATATTGGGTGGCAAGCATAAGCGCAGAATTCATCCGTGCTCTCTGGAATCTCTGATTCAGGATTGTCTCTACCTACTTGAAAAATCATTCGATAACGTCACATATGAGTTTGGCGCAGTCCAGAAAGTGAATGGCGATGCAGAGGACTTAAAGATCCTCTTTATTAATTTGATTAAAAATGCAGCAGAAGCGCGCCGAGATAACACCGACCTAACTCTGACAATTAAATCATGGGAAAACGATGAGAAAGTTTTTTTCTCCATACAAGACAGCGGCATAGGGATGTCCGAGCAACAGCTAGCCAACCTATGGGAGCCTGGGTTTAGCGCCAAAAAGCTGGGTAATGGCATTGGCATGCAGGCAGTAAAACGCATAATCAACGAACATAATGCCCAGATAGAAGTTAGTAGCGAACTAAACGAAGGGTCAAAATTTACGCTTACCTTCCTGAAGTCCCGCCTTGTAGACGAGTCACTGTCCGGAGAACAGACAAAGGATGAGTTAGCAGAAAGACGGGCCAGTTATGCCGCTGAAAAGCGGTTCAATCAATAATCACCGCATTTTAGACAATTCATTCCTGGAGAGAGAGTTATCATTATTGCAGCTGCGACTCCACACGTTGCTGCAATTGGCATACAATGGCAAGACTAACCAGAATTAATCGACCTCATATGTGCAATGAATATGACGTCATAGCTTGTGGGATAACCAGCGTGAAATCAAAAATTCCTCTTTACTATTATCCAACACAGGTTGTATTTGTCGATGATAATCCGGAATTCCTGGACGCATTATCTTTGACGTTTTCGCATGAATTCAATGTTAAAGTCTTCGACAACACTGATTCAGCTCTAACCTATATCAACGAGGCTCAGCGCGAGGCGAAACTCATCGCCGATGAAGACAAACCCAAGCTGCAAGGAGATTCAGATGCCTGGGTGAAGCGCGTCTTGACCCACCAGAATATTAAGCGCTTTGATGAACTTCGTGTTCAGGAAGTATCAGTACTCGTAGTCGACTATTCTATGCCAACAATGAATGGTATCGATTTTTGCGAAAAGATTAAAAACTCAAGTATAAAAAAAATATTGTTAACAGGTTATGCCACTCCTGCCGAGGCCGTGAGAGCCTTTAACAACAATACTATTCATTATTATCTAAAGAAGAATAGTGAGAACATGCAGCAAGAACTAAAGGAAGCTATTCAGCAACTGCAACACGCCTATTTCAACGAACTTTCCAGCAGCCTGAAAGCAGAGGCGATAGATAGCGGCACTCCATTTTTTGCAGACCCTCAACTTGCTTACTATTTTGAACAAGCCTGCACTAAGCTGGAGGTTGTCGAGCATTATTTTTTATCCAACCCATCTCGGTTCGAGCTGCGCGCAAAAGATGGAAGCACTCACTGCTGTGTTATCTATACGGAAGAAGATATGGAGGAGCACACGCAAATACTCGTTGAAGAAGGTGCGCCTGCAGACTTGCATACAGCAATTGCGTCAAGAAAATTTGTTCCTTTATTTCACACCGAAGATGGTTTCTACGAACCTCGCATGCCAAATGCGAAAACGTCGATTCACCCATCCACACTCATCCAAGGTGCTGTGAACTACTATTGCGCAGTGATTGCAGACAAGACAGCTACCACCCCACAAAACATTGATACCCCGACTAAAGGGTTACTGCATTAAACACTAGAAAATCGATAGCCGGAGAGATCCATCTCTCTGGCGTTCAATTAAACGTGATCGCGGAACATTTTGCGGAAAGAACTGGGAGACAACCCGGTCCAACGCTTGAATGCGTTGGTGAAGCTAGTACGATCAGAGAAATCAAGCGCACGCGACACCAGATCCACACTCATGTTATCGTCAATCAAATACTTGATCGCATAATTAAAACGAAGATCGTCGCGCAATTGTGCAAAATTGGTATTTTGGCTTTGTAGACGGCGCTGCAGCGTACGCTTGGTGAGGTGTAAATCAGACGCGACTTGCTCGATAGTCAATTCGGTGCGCCCGACTCGCTGATGCAACGCATCCATTACCCGAGCTGAAACCCCTTCACAGTGGGGAATTCGTGCAAGAACCAAATATTCTTCGTAAGACCCTATTGCTACCTGCCCTGGTTCACCATTAATTAGAGCGTTCCCATAGTTGCGTTGTAATTGAATCATTTAAGCCGCTCCTTACATTACTAGGTAGATGTAAAAATATATCTAGACAATCCCTGCAGCACATACCGAATTTTCAAGTCTCTAAAATGGTGCATACTGCGCTTGCAGCGATCATAACATAATCATTTTGGGCCAGTCTCTAGCTACTTAAACATCCAACGTTAATTACCAACGGCAATAACAGCCCACCCAAACAGTAACCTCCTTGCTAATATTCCTTCACCGCATAATTCAGCCGCAGATATGAAAATATGGTTATAGGCGAGCGCTTTTTTTGGCTAATATTGCACCTAAATCAACAAAAATCAGCACCATTACCAGTTGTCATGCCAGCACCAAAATCGGAGACCAATCACTTTATCCAGAGGGACTTTGACAGCACAACGGAGTAGAATGCGCGCAACTTTTCTTTTGTAATTTACCGGTTATTCAGCCCCATGATTCCACGTATCGACCAGACCTCCCCAGTCCAGGCCTTGTACCTGGATTTTATCAATGCCTTGCGCGATTCAGGCTTTACCGGTGACCTCAACCCGGACTACGCCAACCGCACAGTCCTCGCAACGGATAACTCCATCTATCAGGTATTGCCCCAAGGCGTACTCTACCCGCGCGACACTGCCGACTTGGTGCGTATTGCCCAGCTCAGCCAACAATCGCAATTCCAGTCAGTGGTTCTTAGCCCGCGCGGCGGCGGCACTGGTACCAATGGTCAGTCGCTGACCGACGGGCTGGTGGTAGATACCTCCAAATACATGAACCAAATTCTGGAAATTAATGCCGAAGAGCGTTGGGTGCGAGTGCAATGTGGCGTGGTCAAAGACCAGCTCAATGCCGCCATCAAACCCTACGGACTTTTTTTTGCCCCAGAGCTATCTACCAGTAATCGCGCAACAATTGGGGGCATGATCAATACCGATGCATCAGGCCAAGGCTCCTGCCGCTACGGTAAAACTCGCGACCATGTACTGGAACTTACCAGCGTATTACTGGATGGCAGCATCTGGACGTCGCACGCACTGACTGAAAATGAGCTGGAAAATATTTGGAAGCGCGATGATCGCGTCGGGGAAGTTCACCGTTTAGTAGATGCTATTCAGCGCGAGCATCACGCACTGATTGAACAAAAATTTCCAAAACTAAATCGCTGTCTCACTGGGTATGATTTGGCTCATATCCGCGATGAGCAAGGCCACTTTAACCTCAATAATATTTTGTGTGGCAGCGAGGGAACACTCGGCTTTATTACTGAAGCCAAAATTAATTTATTGCCCATCCCAAAGTTCAGTGCGCTGCTTAACGTTAATTACCGCGATTTCAATGCCGCCTTGCGCGATGCGACAAAACTGATGGAAGCAAACCCCACTTCCATTGAAACCGTGGACTCCAAAGTGCTTAACCTTGCAATGAACGACATTGTCTGGCACAGCGTTGCTGAATTTTTTCCGGCACCAACGAGCGGTGAAAAAATTCAGGGGATTAATTTGGTGGAATATACAGCTGACTCGGATGACGAATTAAAATCCGCGGTAAAAATACTGACCGATTTACTCGACCAGAATTCACTGAATACTACTACTGGCCGCATTAGCTATTCGATAGCATGGGGAAGCGATGCAGTGAATAAAATTTGGGGAATGCGCAAAAAGGCAGTAGGCCTGCTCGGAAACGTGGAAGGAGAAGTTCGCCCGGTTCCATTTGTAGAGGACACGGCAGTACCACCAGAAAATCTTGCGGATTTTATTTTTGAATTCCGTGCAGTATTGGATGAACACAAACTAACGTATGGCATGTTTGGCCACGTGGATGCCGGTGTACTGCACGTGCGCCCAGCGCTGGACATGAAAGATCCAGAACAAGAAAAAATGGTGCGAGTAATCACCGATAAAGTTGTTACGCTCACTCAAAAATACAATGGATTACTTTGGGGCGAGCACGGCAAGGGGGTTCGCTCTGAATACGCACCAGCCTTTTTCGGTGAGCTCTACCCGCAAATCCAGCGTATCAAAGCAGCATTTGATCCGCACAATCAATTAAACCCTGGAAAAATAGCGACTCCAGCTGCAAATATTGCGCTGTCAAAAATTGATGGCGTAGCGACACGCGGCCAGCAGGACCGCAAAATAATTGCACAAGTCTGGGAAGGCTATAGTGAAGGCATGCACTGCAATGGCAATGGCCTTTGTTACAACTGGAACCCCAACGATGCCATGTGCCCAAGTTGGAAAGGAACTCGCGAACGCAAGCACTCGCCCAAAGGACGCGCATCGCTAATGCGCGAATGGCTCAAACAAATGAGTGAGCGCGGGGTAAATGCACTGGATGAGAGCAAAAAATTAAAGCGCGCTAGCTTTATCTTTAATTTGCCTGCGCGTGTAATCAATACCATTGGTAAGCGCAAAGGTGAATACGACTTCTCACACGAAGTACACGAATCCATGAGTGGCTGCCTTGCATGCAAATCTTGTGTGGGTCAGTGCCCAATAAAAGTAGACGTGCCCGAATTTCGCGCAAAATTTTTAGAGCTCTACTACAGCCGCTATTTGCGCCCGCTGAAAGATTACTTCATCGGCGGCTTGGAATTTATGATCCCCACCCTTGCCAAAATGCCATGGGCTTATAATCTGGTGATGAAGCCGCAATTTATGCAACGTTTCATGGCGCGATTCGTGGGCATGGTGGACAGCCCTCTACTCAGCGGCATCAGTTTACACAAAGCGGCAGAAAAATTAGGAGTAAACTACGCAACACTCGAGAATATTGCGCAATTAAGCCCCACCGAAAAAAACAATGCCGTCATTTTGGTTCAGGATGCATTTACCAGCTACTTTGAAACGCCATTGGTAATAGACACACTCAGCTTGTTGAAAAAGCTCGGTTTTGTACCCCTGCTCGCTCCGTTTAAACCAAATGGAAAGCCACTACAAGTGCACGGCTTCTTAAAAGCATTTGCCAAAGCTGCCGACGCTAACGCAACGCAACTAAATGGAATAGCATCGTCAGGCATTCCGCTCGTAGGTATTGAACCGGCGATGACATTGGCATATCGAGCTGAATACAAAAAGGTGTTAGGCGATAACGCACCTAAAGTGCTGTTAATTCAAGAGTGGCTCGCAAAACAAGGGGAGCAACTTAATGAAAAATCGCGCGACTTTAAAACAGCCAACTTCTCTCTGCTGGCCCACTGTACCGAAAAAACCAATGCAGTCAGCTCTGTTAAAGACTGGCAAACAGTTTTCAGCAAACTCGGTCAACAATTAAAAGTTATTGAAACCGGCTGCTGCGGTATGGCAGGCACCTATGGCCATGAAAGCAGCAATGTTGAAACATCTAAAAAAATCTATGCATTATCATGGGCACAAGTCATTAATAACCCAGCTAATGCTGGCCATCTGACGGCAACTGGATACTCTTGTCGCAGCCAGACTAAACGTATTGATAATGTAAAGTTACCTCACCCGGTACAAGTGCTATTACAACAAGCAGTATAGTGATTTAATAATTAGCTTCACTTTCTATGAAAGCCGCTGTAGCCCAGAGGCTTTCCAACTTCAATGAACGACGAGCCACGACGATGAAATTACTACGCAAATTATTTGGTGCAAAACCCAAGGTTGAACCTATCAAGGCAGCCCCCCTGCCCGTCGCCGAAGTAAAACCACCCAAGCCGGTTATTACGCTGGATATAGTGGAACACACCAGTGACGAACAGGAATTGCTGAAATTGGCCCTGGAGGGGGCCACTAGTCAATTGCGTCAAGCTGCAGCAGAAAAATTACACAGTCGTGAACTTTTGGAGCAAGCCGCCAAGGCGGTCAAAACCAAAGACAAAAATGTTTTTAAGATTATTAAGAGCAAGTTGGAAAAGTTCAAAACCGAAGATGCCCAGCAAGCCGAGCTGGAATCAACAGCAATACGCATCTGCGAAAAGCTGGAAAAACATTCCCACCTAGAAGCTGATGCGCTATTCAAAGCAAAACTTACTGTATTGCAAAATGAATGGGCAACGCTCCCGAACACTTCCACATCGACTTATCAGCGCTTCACTCAAGCACTGGCTGCCTGCGAAGCAAAAATTGCTGCGCGTGCACAAGCAATTGCCGACGAAGAAGAAAAGCAAACACTGGATCAACAAGCGCAACAGCTAGCGACGGATGCACTGCACAATCTCAAACAATTGTCCGCGAGCATTTATCGCCACGCAAACATTGATGATTTACTGAACGCTAATTATGAACTGAAAATTCAAGAGCTCAGCAATGCAGTTCGCTTAGCTGCCAATCGTCAATTGCCTTTGGATAAACTCGCCAAAGAGTTTGAACATCGCAAACAGCAAACATTGAATTTGATTGACCAAATCAAAACGTCGGGCACTATTACTGAGCTGAATCAATCATTGGAAAAAATTACCGATGCAGCTCTGGTTAAGCAAGCACAGCATAAATTACACCAATTTATAAAGTCTGCTAACGAACTGAGTGACGATATCCCTGAAGCTTTAGAAGAAGCTAAAAATAAAATAAGCGCATTTCTTTCCGAGAAAAATCAGGCAGAGCAAGTAGCGAAAGATGCGCTACGCGAATTTAGCGAGTTGGCACGAAAAGGTTTATGGGCAGCAGAGCAAGGTTTTGTACGTAAAGCACGCGCCATCCAGAAAGAGCTAAACGAAAAGCGTGAGCAGCTCTCCAATCCACAAGGACTGCCCAAATCGATACAAGCAAAACTGGAAGATTTCGAAGCGCAACTGGTTAAACTTGGCGACTGGCATGAGTTTGCGGTAACCCCTAAAAAGGAAGCACTGATTGAACAAATGCGCACACTCGCGAACACCACTATTAATCCGGAGAACCTCGCCACCAAGATTCACGATTTGCAGGATAGCTGGAAAGAAGTCAGCAAGGGCGCACAGCAGCAAGATGATGATCTCTGGCAACAATTCC
This sequence comes from Cellvibrio sp. KY-GH-1, assembly GCF_008806975.1. Taxonomy (NCBI): domain Bacteria; kingdom Pseudomonadati; phylum Pseudomonadota; class Gammaproteobacteria; order Cellvibrionales; family Cellvibrionaceae; genus Cellvibrio; species Cellvibrio sp. KY-GH-1. The sequence continues at coordinate 5,695,684 of NZ_CP031728.1, read as the reverse complement.
AGCAAGCATCTGCCGTCGCCTACGCGCCCTGCAAAGATTTTTTTGAGGCACAAGCTGCCGCACGAGAAGCCAACCTTACCAAGCGACGCGAACTGGTGAACCAACTGCACCAATATCTTGCAGGTTACGATTTTACGAATGCTGTTTGGAAAGATGTTGAGCAGACATTAAAAACGGCGCGCGCCGAATGGCAAAATTATTGGCCAGTACCGCGTAAAGCCGGCAATGACTTACAGAAAGAATTTGAAGGCCTGATGGAACAATTGTTCGGGAAGATTACCCACGAATATGAAACCAACAAAAATGCCAAGCAACAATTAATTGACCAAGCTGCCACTCTATGCAACAGCGAAGAGCCGCGCGCCGCGGCCGAACAAATTAAGCAATTACAAACCCAGTGGAAAAATATTGGCAAAAGCTGGCCGCGCGAAGAACACCAACTGTGGCAAGAATTCCGTACACATTGCGACGCTATCTTTGCCAAACGCAACCAGGTATTTGAAGCCGCTAAAGAGCAACGCCAAGCCGTTGTTACTAACGCCGAAGCAATCATTGAGCGATTACGTCAGTTTGCTGAACAAACACTCGAACACATTAACAGCGCCAAAGACGAAATCGAACAATTGAAAAGTGACTTCAATACGCTAGAACTCCCCAAAGAGTCTAACAGACCACTGCAGCAAAAATTTACTAGCGCGATAAATGCAATTGCTGCACAACGAGATAGCGCCCGCCATCAAGCAGAAGCGCAAAGCTGGACTGACTTGTTCGCAATATTGGATGGCATACGCGACTATGAAATCGCACGTATCAGTGGCAAAACCACCGATTCACTCGCCAGTCAAAAGGAAGCACTGCAACAACGAATTGAGCAGGTAGTGCGTTGGCCCTCTGGCACGCAGCAAGCTGTTCAACAACGCCTTACGAAAGCCGATTCACTCAGTGCAGAAGAACAGCAACGTAATGATAACTTATTGCGTATTCTCACGATTCGCGCTGAAATTTTGGCAGGAATAGAAAGCCCGGAATCAGACAAGTCTGTGCGAATGAATTATCAGGTTCAACAGTTGCAGCAAGGTCTCGGACAAAGGGACTCGCAATTCGAACCCTTGCTGCTTGAGTGGATTGGGTTAGGCGGTGTAGAACAAGCAACCTACACAGCCTTGCTAGCCCGCTTTAACCAAGCTCGCCAGAAAGGCACAAAATAACTTTTCCGGAAGTACAAACAAAAAGCGGGTCCGCCTAATGGGGACCCGCTTTTTTTACCTCAGCAAAACCAGTGGTAATTATTTGAATTCAGGGCGCATAAATATAGGGTGTGGCAACGCCGATCTGGATAAAAAAGCAGCCCAATCGGGCTGCTCAAACGGAGAGGTCAAAAATGTACAGGGAGAACTACAAGCTCAAAAAAACTGGCGGAAAAATCCGCCAGAATAAGGTCAAACACAACCCCTGTTTACTGCCTCATCGGCGACGATTCAGTAAACATTGAAACAATCCTACCTCTTGCATACTAGTGGGTCAAGCTTTTTGTCAAAATGACTTTAAGATTTTTTAGGGCATTTTGCGGATGATTTTAGTTTTATCTATAAGCATAAATTCCCTCGGCCTGGCATATGATTTAACATATAGCTTGCCTGCTTTCCCACCTTCATAAAGCCCTGGCAGTAGCTATGCTGTATATAAATATACTCAGCACATGCTGATAAATAGGGGAGCTGCATAACCCGCTAGCGCTAAGTTAATTGATGACGCTTGATGATTTGCCGCTTTACGAGGCTGATCGTTACTACGGATTATCAACAAATAGCCTTTGAGCCGCTTACAAGGCACAATGAACCTCAAGACGCTAACGGCAACAGCCCAATGACTTTGCAGTCTTCATGTACTGAAGGAGATTTAACGTGGCTAAACAGCCAATTCTTAATATGCGCCCGGAATCCAAGGGTTTATCCTATGATCGCCCAGCGGCAAGCCAGATTTTTGGTTTTGTGCGCGATGCCATCATCAGTATGGAACTGTTACCCGGGCAAATGATTTCCGAGACTGCTCTGGCCCAGCAGTTTGGCGTAAGCCGTACGCCAGTACGCGAAGCCCTCATACAGCTGTCCAATATAGGTTTTGTAGAAGTGCTGCCGCAACGCGGAACCTACGTAACCAAATTCAGCATGGACAAAATTCTGGAAGCTCGTTTTATTCGCGAAGCCCTGGAAGTTGCCGTAGTCACGCAATTAGCAGCAGCGGCTGATGAAGCAACCCGCCTGGAAGCTGTGGATGCGTGCGAAAAAATTATTGAAGCGCAGAAAACAGCAGCAGCAGAAGACAACGCACTGGCATTCCAGAACCTGGATGATGAATTCCATCAAACCCTGGCCAGCTTTACGCTTTACCCACGCGTAGCGACATTCATCGAAGCCGAAAAGGCCCATATGGATAGAGTGCGCAACTTGAGCTTGCATGTGAGCGGACAATATAAGCGCGTACTCAACCAGCACGCAGCGATTATTAAAGCGATAAAAGCTGGCTCAGCAGAAAAATCAGCGGCGGCCATGAGTGTTCATTTGAAGGATGTGTACAACATTCTGGAAGTCATTCCGCAAGAACACCCGGAATATTTTGTGTAGAACACTAAAAGAACAGCAACATTGTTGCTGTTCTTTTTATAAGGCACGTTTAAAAACAGCAATAAACTTACTCGAATGCGTAAAGCCTGGCTTTGAGTTTGTTAAAACCAACTCCCACCCCTCGCGCCCAAGTAAATTCAGTTTTTGATTAAACTTATCCGAGTTAAATCCACCCAAAAAAGTAACACAATCCTCAAAGCTTACCGTTTTATATTCCCAGCGGGTCATGATTCCTCCTGATTGATATCACCATCATCGAGTGCTTGCATTTCTACATCCGTCACGACTTTCTGAATTAATTTTACCCGGCCGCTTTTTACCAGCGCGTCGCGCAATACGAATTCGATTTGAGCATTCAAGCTGCGCAAGTCATCGTCTGCCCAACGCTGCATGGCGGCGATGACTTGTTCGTTAATTCGTAGAGGAAAGGATTTTTTAGTCACAGCAGAAACCTGTTAGGAATAAATGGTGCCAGTATTAATCACCGGCTTTGCCTGCTGATCACCGCAGAGCACAACTAGCAAATTACTAACCATTGCCGCTTTTCGCTCTGCATCGAGTTCAACGACTTCCTGGGCTTTTAATTGCTCCAGCGCATCGCTCACCATACCCACCGCGCCTTGCACGATAATTTTGCGCGCTGCCAATACCGCGCTCGCTTGCTGGCGCTGCAACATTGCCTGCGCTATCTCCGGTGCGTAGGCTAGATGACTCAAGCGCGCTTCGAGCACATCCACACCTGCTTTTTGCAGGCGATCCTGCACTTCATTTTTTAATTTTTGAGCAATCGAGTTGGGATCGCTGCGCAAGGACAAACGCTCATCTTCCGCGTCCTGCTCGTAGGGATAAGTCGTTGCCAGATTGCGTAGCGCCGCCTCACTTTGAATAGTGACATAGTTTTCATAGTCATCCACCTCAAAAACCGCTTCAGCAGTATCCACCACTTTCCATACAACCACGGCCGCAATTTCAATCGGGTTACCATTTGCATCATTTACTTTCAAACGCCCCGATTCAAAATTGCGCACACGCAAACTCACGGAGCGCTTACTGTAGAGAGGGTTGGCCCAACGCAACCCGGTGTTGCGATCAGTTCCCGCATACTGTCCAAATAGTTGCAGCACCTTGCCCTGATTTGGATGAACCATGTAAAAGCCAAACCAGCAAATGAACACCAATATCGCTATCAGTATCGCGGCTATTTTGAGGAAGCCAGGCAACACAAATACTGCAGCTGCACTAAGCACTTGCGACAGCAGCAGGACCGCTAACATCAGGTAACCTGAACCGCTACGCGCTTCAACTTCATGGATCATGGGAAACTCCTTGCATGCGTAATTGATATCATTTAGATATCAATTTATATCACCATTGCCAGTTTGTAAACCGTCCGTTGACATTTGTCACAGCAGACTGATGACTTTATCCGCTAGAAGAAAGCGCTCCTGTCACAGAGACTATCCAGTAAAAGTTAAATGGATAGGGGGACTTACACCCCCAAAAAGCTCATAATTAGCACACCCCTAACACTGGAAAGCGGGTCATCCCCCATGAATAACCGCCATTTCGATGAAACCACCACACTGGGTAATCAGTGCATACAATCGATTAACTCGGTGAAATCCCGTATCTGGCTGGTTTTCAGTCTCTATTATTTTATCCCTCTGATTTACATGCCCTATGACAGGATGAAATTTGGCTTGTTGATTCTGATCTATATCGTCTTTCTCGCGCTTTACGAACTGGCAATAAGAACCAGTGCACACAATGTCTGGCGCCCTATTCTGGGCATAATCCTGTTAAGTGCCATAGCAACGCCTCTAACCCCCGGCAGCGGTACGTTTTTTAGTTACATAGGTTTCTTGCTGGGATTTTTTTGCCGCCCGAAACAATGGCTAGTATGTACCGGACTGTTGATAGGCCTGATCGTCGCCCTGCACTTTTTGAATGACTATGCATTCCACTTTTTTGCTTTCAGCGCAATCACAGGCTTGATCACCATTGGCATAGTGGGGTTCACCGAGCGAGTGCGTTACGACTCACGCCTCAGCCAACAAAAAAGTCGAGAAGAGGTAGAGCAACTGGCGATTATTGCCGAGCGCGAACGCATCGCCCGCGACTTGCACGATATTCTGGGTCACACCTTATCCAGCATTGCGCTAAAAGCCGAACTTGCCGAAAAATTGCTCGCACAGGAAAAGCTTGACGGCGCCAAGCAGCACCTATCTGAATTGCATCAAATTGCGCGCAATAGCTTGAGCCTTGTACGTCAAACTGTATCCGGCTATAAACATCGCGGCCTTTCGGGCGAAGTAATGGAATTGTGCGAGCGCTTGCGCCAAAAAGGTTTCATCGTTGAGCTTAACGGCGAAATTCCGCAATTATCCCCGCGTGCAGAAACCGCAGTCATCCTTGCACTAACCGAACTAACTACCAACATTTTACGTCACAGCAAAGGCGATCACTGTCAAATCGAGTTCAGCAAATATTGCGATAAAATCCAGGTAAAAATGCGTGATAACGGCGCAGTCACTGCCTTAACGCCGGGCAATGGTTTACGCGGAATACAGGAACGGCTACAAACAATTGCCGGTGAAATGCAATCGTCCGTTCACAAAGGTTGCGAATTTATTATTTCCTTGCCTAGTCGCGAACTACAACAAAGGTCCTAGTGTTCATGAAAATTTTACTCGCCGAAGACCAATCTATGGTTCGTGGTGCGCTGGCTGCTTTGCTAGCAATGGAAACCGGTTTTGAAATTACCCAGGCAGAAGATGGCGATCGAGCCTGGTTGCTCATGAAACAAAATAGCTACGATATTTTATTAACCGATATTGAAATGCCGGGCCGCTCCGGCCTGGAATTGGCCCAATGGGTACTGCAACAAAAGTTGCCGACTAAAACCATCATCATTACCACCTTTGGACGCTCTGGGTACATTCGCCGCGCCATCGACATGGGCGTAGCGGGATTCCTGTTAAAAGATGCACCTTCAGATCAATTAATTGAGGCCATCCACAAAGTAATGGATGGCAAACGAGTGATTGATGGTGAATTGGCGATGATGGCACTGGGTGAATCTGACCCACTCAATGACAAAGAACGTCGCGCATTGCGCCTGGCCGCAGAGGGCAAAACCACGGCGGAAATTGCCACCGTGCTCTGTTTATCTGAAGGGACTGTGCGTAATTATTTGTCGGAAGCTATTGCGAAGCTACACGCCGTTAACCGGGTCGATGCTGCACGTATTGCCCGGCAAAAAGGCTGGATCTAATCCAGCCGCAACAAAAGCCGATAAAATCACACCGCTACGTATTCCTGTTGCCTCTGTCCGGCTGCTAGAATCCCCGCACCGCGCTAAGCCGCGGCACCAACAGCGATAACTAAAAATACAAAAAATGCGGAGCTATCCTGCCAACAGACGCGGGCCGCCCGACACACGACCCAATATTACCTGCACTAAAACCCAATAAAGAACAGGGAAACCTATGAACCATACTGAGACTATCCGGCAGTGGCCGGAGTACGCGGCCCTGACCCGCGCACGCAAGAAAATCATGTGGCCGCTCTCTATCATTACGATTGCCGCTTATTTTGTCCTTATCCTCGCTATTGCATTCAACCCTCACTCACTCGGCAATCCAGTCGGTAACGGCGTGACCTCTATAGGTATCATGCTGGGGTTGGGAATTATTCTGCTGTGCTTTGTGGTGACCGGCATTTACGTCTATTACGCCAATCGCGTCCTTGAGCCTCTGAACCAGGCCATCCTTAAAAAAGCGGAGGCGCTGAAGTGATGACTATTTTTGCTCGCCTGTTGGTATTGCTAATTGCAACCACCAGTCTCCCCGCGTTAGCGCAAACTAAGAGCATGGCTCCCGGTTCCGCAATCCTGATGTTTATATTCTTTGTGATGCTGACATTAGGAATTACCATCTGGGCCTCCAAACGCACTAAAACAACTAAAGATTTCTACGCGGCCGGAGGAGGAATCGGCGGCGTCCAAAACGGGTTAGCAATCGCCGGTGACTACATGTCAGCTGCTTCATTTCTTGGCATCGCCGGTTTGGTATATATGTCAGGGTTCGATGGCTTAATTTATGCCATTGGATTTTTAGTCGGCTGGCCAATTGTGCTGTTGCTGATTGCCGAGCCGTTGCGCAATTTAGGTAAATATACCTTTGCCGATGTTGCCTCTTTCCGCTTACAACAAAAACCGATTCGCATATTGGCAGCCAGCGGCTCGCTGGTTACGGTAATTTTTTATTTAATTGCGCAGATGGTAGGCGCAGGAAAATTAATTGAATTGCTGTTTGGCATGCAATATGAAGTAGCTGTCGTGATTGTCGGCGTGCTCATGACCTTTTATGTCACCTTCGGTGGCATGCTCGCCACCACCTGGGTGCAATTGATTAAAGCTATTTTACTACTCTCAGGCGCCACCCTTATGGCGATACTGGTGATGGTGCAATTTGGTTTCAGTTTTGAAAACCTGTTTGCAGAAGCGGTTAAAGTGCATGCGAAAGGCACAGCGATTATGGCCCCTGGCACTTTGGTTGCAGATCCCATATCTGCCATTTCTTTAGGGATGGCACTGATGTTTGGCACCGCCGGTCTACCGCATATTTTGATGCGCTTCTTCACCGTGCGCGATGCCGTGCAAGCGCGCCGCTCAGTATTTTACGCTACCGGTTTTATCGGCTATTTCTATATTCTTACGTTCATCATTGGTTTTGGTGCAATCGTGTTGCTCGCCGCCCATCCGGAATATTTTAGCAACGGCGCATTGATTGGTGGCACCAATATGGCGGCTATTCGCTTGTCGCAAGCTGTGGGTGGCGACATGCTGCTCGGATTTATTTCTGCTGTTGCCTTTGCCACTATTCTCGCCGTGGTTTCCGGTTTAACACTTGCAGGTTCCAGCGCAATTTCTCACGATCTCTACGCAACCTTGATACTGAAAGGCGAACGCAACGAAGAAAAAGAAATGCGTGCATCGCGGATTGCTACTATCGTCCTTGGCGTTATTGCCGTACTGCTCGGAATTGTTTTTGAAAACCAAAACGTCGCCTTTATGGTGGGCTTGGCCTTCTGCGTTGCAGCCAGCGCGAACTTCCCGATTTTGTTACTCAGTATGTATTGGCGCAAACTCACTACTCGTGGGGCTGTGGTCGGCGGCTCATTGGGCCTGCTGACAGCCGTAGTGCTGGTTTTTATCGGCCCTACCGTTTGGGTGGATGCTCTCGGCAATAAAGAAGCAATATTCCCCTTCAAGTACCCGGCAATTTTTTCCATCAGCATCGCCTTTATTGGCATCTGGGTTTTCTCACTGCTGGATAATTCAGCCACAGCCAAAGCGGAGCAAGCTGCCTTTGATGCGCAATTTGTTCGCTCGCAAACTGGCATAGGTGCAGCAGACGCTAGCGAACACTAATCGTTACATTCAAGCGCTCATAAAAAAGCCCCGCGCATTTTCACTACCATGCGCGGGGCTTTTTATTTACTGCTTCTCTTATTTACTACTTCATTTTTTATTTACAAAGTAGTTATAAACCGCAAGGTGATGGTAGCGGTGGATTTTGCTCTTTCACGCCATCCAGGTACGCGACTTTATTACTGCGATAGCCAGCAACCAGCGCTTCAACTTCTGCCGTCGATAAGGCGACGCCCTCGCGGAAAAATACCCAATCAATATCTTCCTGATATTCACGCAGCTCTGGTGAATCTACCGGGCCTTGCGAACCATCTGCGCCTTTCGGCATAAACCACAAATTAAAGTTGATGGACATAAAATCCTCCGGATACACCGCACTGGTATGCTCGGCAAATAATTGTCCATCCACATAATAAATAACCTTGTTGTCCGCCACGGTTAGCACCAGTGTGTGCCAGCCTGCATAGCTGCCCGCTTTGCGAGTATATTCATTGACCTTGGTCCAGGGCTCTAACTGAAAGGTATCCCAGCTGGTGGTCCACAGTGCGGGCACAGTGTTTTCGCCCCAGCCGCCATTAGGAAGATATTCAAAATCCGTTTCGCTGTAGTTTTTATCCATCGGCGCTTTTAGCGGGCTGATCGCATAAAACGTTTGGATAACTTCGTCGCCGTCGGGACCATAACTTGGTTCGTCGCGGAAAAATATGCGCGCGGCATAGGTACCTTCCCGATATTTGCGCGCATGGCAGAACTGGGTGTGGCGAGTGTTTTCCCCAGTACCGCCCGTCACTGAACTCATGCGAATTGCGCCGTTCTCTGCGCCGCTAATATCCTGGTGAAACGACAAGCCCTCGGCCGACCAGGTAGCACCTTTTATGCCCGGGTGACCGGTCTCGGTTCTAACCTTCCAGCCATTGTTATAAAAGCCGACCACATCCGCATAACTGAAATCGTCAAAGAAAACAGGTACCGACGCTACTGGCGCGGGTGCAGCTTGCACTGGCTGCGGATTGGCAGTTTCCGGCTGCGCGCTATCAGATTTTTTCTCACCCGAATCACAGCCGGTAAAACCGATACTTGCTGCAACAACGCTGGTAAGCAGAATTATTTTTGTATTCATTGCCTTTCTCCCTCTTTATCGCTCTGGCGATTGTGTTTGGAGGCGCTATTCTCGCGCATCAGACAACGTTGTCAAACTGATTTTATCTTTCTCATAAAACCTTAACTGGAATTTACATAGTCATCTAAAAATGGTTGGGCTTGAATTAAAAATCAGCTTCAGCAGCGATAAAAACTTGTTCCCCGGTGGTTGGATGAGTGAACTGCAAATCCCGCGCGTGAAGCAACAGTCGCGTTGCCGAGTGCGAATAGGTTCCGCCATAAAACTCACATCCAAGAATCGGGTGCCCAAGTGCCTGCAAATGCAAACGCAATTGATGTGAACGGCCCGTAATTGGATGCAGTAACACCCGCGTAGTATTCGCACTGGTATCGCGTTCTAACACCTTAAATTCTGTTACTGAGGGCTTACCAGTGTCATGGCAGATTTTGTATTTAGGGCCCTCACCTGCCGCGATCGGTAAATCAATAACGCCTTCATCCTGTTCCACCAACCCGGCAACTACCGCCAGATAATGCTTGCTCACCGCGCGCGCCTGGAACTGTTTGCTGATATGCGATAAAGCCGGCTTATTCAACGGAATCACCATAACGCCAGAGGTATCGAAATCCAGACGATGCACTATGGCCGCAGACGGGTAATCCATCTCCAAACGACTAATCACCGAATCGCGATTTTGCGGATGGCGACCGGGCACACTGAGCAAGCGCGTCGGCTTGTTGATAAGAAGAAAATCCACGTCTACCCGCAGGATTTTCAGATCCGCAGTACAAGGAGGAAGTACATATAATTGGTCGATATCGGCATGCATAAGCGAAATAGTTAATAGATAGAAAAAAAATCAATATGGGCATGATACCAGCCCCAAGCCAATAAATTCGCGCATCATAACCTTGCGGAACAAGCTTAGGCCCAAAGGGTTATTCACATCCGCGAAGACGACTGTTATCGTGCCGGCGCAAAACTCGCCGGAGAGCGGCTTTTCCTGTATCCTGCGCGCCTTAATTTCCAGCCTACTGCGCCATTCCGTGATGGCCTTTTTCTTATAGATAGGTATCTAGCTCCATGTATATCTACGACGAGTACGACAATAGCATCCTGCGTCAGCGCGTTGCTCAATTCCGCGGCCAAACCGAGCGCTTTCTGGCCGGGGAATTACCGCCCGAACAATTCCTGCCACTGCGTTTACAGAATGGCCTTTATGTTCAACGCCTGGCCCCCATGCTGCGAATTAACGTGCCCTACGGCATGATTAACTCCACCCAAATCCGTAAGCTGGCCCATATTGCCCGTCACTACGACAAAGGCTATTGCCACGTTAGTACCCGTCAGAACATCCAGTACAACTGGCCAGATCTGACCGAAGTGCCTGATATTCTTTCAGAGCTTGCGGATGTCGGCATGCACGGTACCCAGTCCAGCGGTAACTGTATCCGCAATACTACCTCTGACCAATTTGCCGGCACAGCACCCGATGAAATTGTGGACCCACGCCCCTACTGCGAAATTATTCGCCAGTGGTCCAGCTTCCACCCGGAGTTTGCCTTCCTGCCACGTAAATTCAAAATTGCAGTAACAGGTTCGACACAAGATCGCGCTGCGGTGCAAGTGCATGATATCGGCCTGCAAATATTGCTGAATGAAAAAGGCGAAGTCGGTTTTCAAGTTTATGTCGGTGGCGGCCTGGGCCGCACTCCTTGTATTGGCTCCGCCATTCGCGATTTCTTGCCAGAAGAAGATTTATTGTCTTACCTGGAAGCTATCCTGCGCGTATACAACCTCTACGGTCGCCGCGATAACAAATACAAAGCCCGTATTAAAATTCTGGTGCGCGCACTGACGCCGGAAGTCTTCGCACAAAAAGTTGAAGCTGAATGGCAATACTTGAAAGATGGCTACAACAAATTAACTCGCGATGAAATCGAGCGTGCCAAAGGCTTCTTCACTGCACCCGCCTACGACACTATTGATAATGCTGCGGCACAAGCTGCGGTAAACGCACAAGCGAGTGAGAGCGTTGCGTTCGGCAAGTGGCTACAACGCAACGTGCGCGAGCACAAAGTTCCCGGATATGCTGCGGTGACTTTATCGCTGAAACCAACTGGTGTTGCGCCTGGCGATATTACTGATTCCCAGTTGGAAATCATCGCCAACCTGGCTGATGAATTCAGCTTTGGTGAAGCACGCACTACGCATGAACAAAATATCGTGCTGGCTGACGTGAAGAAAACTGAATTATTTACACTCTGGCAAAAAGCCAAAGCGGCCGGTTTTGCAACGCCCAATATCGGCACCATTACCGATATTATTTGCTGTCCCGGCGGTGACTTCTGCTCACTGGCTAACGCGAAATCCATTCCAATTGCTGAAGCCATTCAACGTCAATTTGAAGACCTGGATTATGTTTATGACCTGGGCGATATCGACCTGAATATTTCCGGTTGTATGAATGCCTGTGGCCATCACCATGTCGGCCACATTGGTATTTTGGGCGTGGATAAAGCGGGTAAAGAGTTTTATCAAGTGCAGTTAGGCGGTAACGCCAGTAACGACGCTTCGCTGGGCGATGTACTTGGCCCATCATTCAGTGCGGAAGATATGCCAACCGTTATCCAGAAATTGGTAGATGTATATCTCGCCAACCGCACCGCTGAAGAATTATTTATCGATACCTACCGCCGTATAGGCGCAGCTCCCTTCAAGGAGAAAGTTTATGCCAAAGCTAATTAAAGACGGCTTGATTGTCGAAAACACCTGGACATTGATCGCTAAACCAGAAGGCGAAGCCGCTGCTGCAGAAGTTCCTGCGGGTCAGGTCATTATTCCCGTTAGTGTTTGGCTCGCCCAAAAGGAAACACTGCAAACACGCACTGATATTGGTGTATGGCTGGACAGCGATGAAAGCGCCGAGTTAATAGGTGCAGAGGCGAATCGCTTCCCGGTGATCGGCGTTAACTTTCCGCTGTTTATGGATGGCCGCGCTTTTTCCAGCGCGCGCCTGCTGCGCGAGCGCTATGGCTTCACTGGCGAACTGCGTGCCGTTGGCAATTTTATCCGCGACCAACTTTGCTACTTGCGCCGCTGCGGTGTTAATGCGTTTGCCTTTGCCAATCCTGAAATAAATCTGGATGAAGCGGCAAAATCATTGCAAGACCTGCAGGAATATTATCAAGCTGCTGTAGATCAACCACTGCCGCTCTTTAGGCGTCGGGCTTGATAGCCAACACAGAAATAAAAAAAAACGCCGCTTTATAGCGGCGTTTTTATTTATACAATTTATTCAGACTAAGGGCTAGTCACAGCGAAAGGTTAATGCCAATTCGATTCGTCCCATCGCCAAACCACGGTAATGCTCACCAATAATCGCAAAACCATTACCACACTTTTCCAACGCCTTTGGTAATAATTGTGCACGCGCCACGGGCAGATTAGCCCACTGATCTACTTCTACGCGCAACATAAAATTCTGTTCAACTTTCTGTTTAGATGTGCGCAAGCCTTGTGCAGAAGCTTCTTGTGTTGCAGGCGCATCTTGTGTGGTTGGAGCGGTAGTATTTTTTTCTGCACCAGTAGTCTCCAGTACAGCACCCTCTTCTCCTTTTTTAAACGCTTTCTGCAAAAACCCGTTCAGTCCTTCGTTGGAATAATCGCAATCTTGCTGGTTCACATTCATCGAGTCGGCTGCATCCACAGCTGCTTCACAGTTTTTTTTAGCTGCTTCACTGGCTTCTACTGAAAATGCTACCAACAACAGGCAAAACGCAAGAGATTTCATGGATCACTCCTGAATATCGTTAACAATAAAATATCATTTCCCAAAATAACAAAGGGTGCTTACGCACCCTTTGCTTACAAATTGCAATTCGCAGTCACGAATTAGAATTTGAAATCCACACCAACACCACCGTAAGTATCATCACGATAGGTGTCAACAGTTGGTTCAGTAGCGTCATTCATGCCATTTTCAACTGAAGTGAAGTAACCGTACAAAGTGGCATTTTTGGTCATTTTGTAATCCACACCAACGCTCGCGGCTTCGCCATCGATCCATCTTACGTCAGAGTCACCAAATTGACCTTTTACGGCCCACTTGTCGGTCAGGTTCCAGAGGATAGAAACCAACGCACCGTCTTCATCGTAGCCGGTATTGTCGTTTTCGTATTGCTCAGCCAACGCACCTAATTGCACAGGGCCCAAAGTCAAACGAGCGACAGCGCGAACCAGGCTAATACCATCAGCTTCTACGTCCTGATCAGTTGCGATAGCCCCGTAGAATACCGGGCTGGTATAGCTGAAAGATACAGACGCGCCATTGGTTGGAGTACCCGCTTGTTTGAAGGTACCGTCGTTTTCTTCAGAGGTGTAGGCAGCAGCAATTGCGAAACCGCCGAAAGTTGGGGTTACGTATTGCACGATGTTGCTTACGCGGTTTTCACCTTTGAAGATGTTGGTAATATCGCCTTCCAGATCATTGAACAGGTCAATTTTTTCCTGAGCAACTTTAGTTGGGGTATCAAAGTGACCGCCCATAATGGTACCAGCTACACCTTGCAGACCCAGAAAAATATTACGTTGGCCGAAAGTTTGTGAACCGTTGGTACCGTCATCCACTTCAGTTTGGTATTCAAACTGGTAAATCACTTTCAACTTCGAATTAACTTCTTCACCACCCTTTACACCGATGCGCGAAGCGTTGCTCAGTAACTCTACTTTGCTGCCATCAGCCTGATTGCCGTTAGCAGTTGAATAACTAGCTTCGTCGGTGCTTTGCAGGGAAACGTTGGCTTTACCGTATACGACTACGTCAGCAACAGCTGCCAGCGGGAACAGAGAAGCGAGGGTCACGGCTAATAATGTTTTTTTCATGGAGTTGTCTCCTTGATTGTGTGTGTGTGATGCATAGAGCATCGGTGAGTCAGGTGTTTCGAATTTAAAGATTACATTTATGTGTCTTTCGGGTTGCCATTGTGTGACTGGATGATTACAGAAATATGACAACCGGAGTGTCTTATTGACGGGGCAAGATTATATAAAGAAATGAATGGCTGTACTGTGATAAATCCTAGCTTTAAATCAAAAATTCACACTTTTTGCACTATTTTTGCGCCTTAAATCGTATTTAAGGCACTTATATCATCCATAAAAGTGCAAATGAGGATACATATTACTCAAAATGACTGATAACGCTATCTTTATAAAGACCTTCCAACAACAAAACTGCCTGTTTTTTAAGCAAATCAAAATCGGAATGCTGTAACTCTCGGGCAATGGTTTGCAGTTGAGCGATTAAAGGTTGATCAACCGATTGCAATAAAAACAACAAGCGCGCTGTCAGTGGATTAGCTGCAACAAAACAAACCTTGTCATTGCGATTACGGTAAACCAACAAATGTGTTACTTCCGGCGTCAAATTGGCGTGGGTCGCAGAGACTTTCTGTACCGGGTTTTGGTAACTGAGGCAGACCGCCACTGGTGAGACTCGCGGGCGAGAGTCATCAAGATCCTTTGGCCAGACACCCGCCTCGGGAATGACCTCAGTACTTACATCCAATGCCAGCTCAATCCATTCGTAATGTACCAACTCCAGTAAATACTCAGGGTCGCCTTCCTGCAGTCCACGCTCCTGCAGCAAATATTGCACAAACTCGTCACTGAGCTGTAAAAAATAGGGAGTCTGGCAATAGTGATGTGCGATAAAGCTGCGGATTAATCTGTGCCATGCATCATCCGTTAGAATTGAGCGAGTAACAGGAAATACATTAGCAATAAAATTCTCAATATTGTTGTAAATCAAATCGCGATAAATATGCAAACGACGTTCTTCCACTTGCATGGGCGCCGGGCTCGCTTCCGGTGATCGCAAATAACGCGCGAGCTCCAGTTGAGTGTGTTGGAAACTTTTCATAAGACACTCTGCTGGCGAATTTTAATTTCATTGAGTTCTGCCAACAATTCAGGCAGCGGCGGGATATTAAAATCGCGCTCCAACAGTGTTGGTTTCACGCCAAATAAGTCGTAGGTTTTTTCCAACAATTGCCACACCGGATGAATCACCGGTGCACCGTGAGTGTCTACGCGCAAATCTTCCGCCTCTTCATAATGCCCGGCGATATGTACGTAAGCCGTGCGCTCACCGGGAAGACTGGCAAGAAACTCATAGGGATCATACTTGTGGTTGATGCTGTTAACGTAAATATTATTTACATCCAGCAAGAGCGCACAATCGGCCTTTTTCACCACGGCATTAATGAATTCGCTTTCACTCATTTCCTGCTGTGGAGCGTAATAGTAGGAAGAGTTTTCGATAGCAATGCGCTGCCCTAAAATGTCCTGCGCCCGCAAAATGCGTTCAGCCACATATTCAACGGCTTCTTCAGTAAAGGGAATAGGCAACAAATCGTATAACTGGCCCTGATCACTGCAATAGCTCAGATGCTCACTGTAATAGCGAATACCGTGCTCACGCATTAATTGTTTGATCGAATGCAAGAGGTCAGTGTTTAAGGGTGCGGGGGAACCGATAGAAAGGGATAATCCATGGCAGACAAAAGGAAAACGCTCTGTGTAGGCCCGCAACTGTTTTGCTAAACGGCCGCCAACCTGAATCCAGTTTTCTGGAGCAACCTCCATAAACTGAATATCGCTAGTGTTCAAATCTGCCAAGGTTTTCATTAGCGTCCGGCGCAAGCCAAGGCCTGCACCGGAAACAGCTGCTGAATAATTGCCAGCTGCATCAGCCATAAAGATTACTCAGCTTTTTTCTCTTCTTTTTTATCGGCGCCGCATTTAGCTTCACCACACTTATGCTCGCCTTCTGCCTTTTTATCAGCGCCGCACTTGTGTTCACCTTCAGCTTTTTTATCAGCGCCGCACTTGGCTTCGCCGCACTTATGCTCACCATCAGCTTTTTTGTCGGAGCCGCATTTTGCTTCACCGCACTTGTGTTCGCCTTCAGTTTTAGTCGCGCTGTTATCAGCCAAGGTGTAACCTGCTTGCAGTTGAGTTGCGCTAAAGGTGGTATCTGCAGCGGACGCTACCGGAGCCAAGGCGGCGGAAGCAACGAACGCAGCACCAATCATTGCGGACAGGTTAGAAATTTTATTATTCATGGAAAAACTCCTTTCGTTCAATAGTTACAGGGTGATAGAAAATGTCATCGGATTTTTGTACCACTAAAGCAAACTGATATTAACCGCATTACCTACTAAATAGCTGGGCCTTGCTCACAAGCTTGCCACACCTACCCTCGCCCAGTTCGCTGTTGGTGACTTATAGACTAGCCTCATTTGACTTTGTTACAACACCAACACATATTTACCCTATTATTTATCTCAGCCTAATTTTTCGCCGGCTATTGGCTACCCTTGGGCTTGTAAAAGAGCTTGCTCCCACTGCTTATCCAAGCGTTTGTCGGATACTGGCACCTGGGTCTTCAAGGTCTGGGCGAATAAGGAGATGCGCAGTTCTTCCACCCACCAACGGTATTCCATCAGCTCCGACAACTGCCCAAGGCGATAATCACCTTCCTTCGCCAGATAATCTGCGAGGCGCTGCCAATGCGGTGCGACCTCTGCCAGCTGCAACTTATCTTTCTGGGAATTTAACGCCGCCTTCTCCAGCCGTTGCTGGATGCCGCGCATATATTTGGGATACTGCTGCAACCATTGCGACGGTGTCTTGTATACCAAACCAGGGTAATAGAGCTGCGCCAGCTGTTGATTGATGTCACCAATGGTATACGCGAGCACCAACATATTTTTTTGTTGTTTAAGCTGCTTTTTAATCTCGACCAACAGTTTCAAACTGGTAATTAATTGATTCGCCAGCTCTTGCGCGTGGGAAATTAATTTATCTTTGATCGTTTGCAATAAAGACTCAAACAACGATTTTTCGCGCGGCAATTGCTGTTGATCGGCAAAAGCTAGTTGTTTGATAGCTGCCATAATTAAATCATCAACCACCTGATCACGGCTGCCAATTCCTGCCAAGGTCAGCGCAACCTCCTGCCCTTTTAATAATTCTTTGTGTAAATATTTAACAGTTTGCCCAAGGGATAAATACGTTAAGCGTGTTAAGCCGCGTTGAGTAAAATCCAAGGCTTGCAAAGGATTATCCAGCACCTGCAAGGCCACACTGGAATTTTTATCCACCAGTGCGGGATAAGCACGAATACTGATTCCACCACGTGGCAACTGTATAGCCTGTGGCAGTTCATCAAAATCCCAGGCAGTAATACCATCGCGTTCAATATCGGTTGCTGCCGACTGGATATTTTGCTGCACTTTTTCACGATACTTTTCGCGTAGCGGATTCAACTCGCGGCCACTCGCAATTACTTTGCCTTTGTCATCTACTACATGGATATTAAAGCGATAGTAATCATCCACATTGGTTTCCAACCAGGCTTCTTTCGGAATATCCACGCCCGTAAGGCGTTTTAATTGTACCCCCATGGCTTCGCTGAGCGGTTTATTGTCAGGCGTAATTACAGCCAACAATTTATCCACCAAATCCGGCACAGGTACAAAATGTTTGCGCAGGTTTTTAGGCAGGGATTTAATCAAGCCGATGCATTTATCGCGCAACATACCCGGTACTAACCATTCGAGCCGCTGCTCGGGCACTTGATGGAGGACGCTCATAGGTACGTGGATACTCACACCATCAAATGCATGCTTGGGTTCAAAATGATAACTCAGCGGAAACACCATGCCACGCCATTCCAGCTCATTGGGGAATTGCGCTTCGGTGATCTCACCCGCACCGTGCCGCATTAATGTTTCTCGCGTGATATACAGCAATTGCGGGTTGGTTTGCTCCGCTTTTTTTCGCCAGGATTCAAACCCGGCGAGATTTACCACATCAGATGGAATTCGATCGTTATAAAAATCAAAAATAACCTGTTCATCCACCACTATATCGCGCCGGCGAGACTTTGCTTCCAACGCTTCCAACTGCAGTAACAATTGCTGTTGATGCGTATAAAAATCCGTGAAGCCTGCTTGCTGCTGCAAATGTTTGCGCTTGGGGTGCTGCGCGTACTGGCCTTCCACCAAGGCTGCGCGAATAAATACTTCTCGCGCTTGCGCTGCATCTATATGGCTGTAGTTAACCGATTTTTTCTCAACAATCGTTAAACCATAAAGCGTAATTTTTTCGTAGGCCATTACCTGGCCTGCGCGCGAGTCATAATGAGGTTCGAAATGTTGCCGCTTGATCAAATGCTCTGCTGCACCAATCACCCACTCAGGTTCAATTTTCGCTACTGTGTGCGCAAATAATTTGGAGGTTTCAATTAACTCTGCCGCCATCATCCACTTGGGCGTTTTCTTCGCTAGCGACGAGCCGGGGAAAATCGCAAATTTGCGATTACGCGCCCCTAAATATTCACGCTCTTCGTGATTGAATCCCAAATTTCCCAACAAGCCGGTCAGAAGCGCTTTATGAATAGATTCGTAATTCGCAGGCTCGCTATTAATGCGAAAACCCAAATCCTTTATCGCCACGCACAACTGGTGGTGCACATCGCGCCATTCGCGCAAACGCAAGTAAGATAGAAATTCTTTTTTGCAGAGTTTGCGCAGCTGATTTTGTGAGAGTTCCTGACGCTGGGTTTCAAAATAATCCCACAGGCTGACATAACCAAGGAAATCCGAATGCTCGGACCAAAAACGGCGATGCATTTGATCAGCGGCCTGTTGCTTTTCCACCGGCCGTTCGCGCGGGTCCTGCACCGACAACGCGCTAACAATGATTAATAGCTCGCGAATACAGGATTGCTCCTGCGCCGCCAACATCATGCGCGCCAGGCGCGGGTCCAACGGCAGTTTGGCCAACTGCTGGCCCACCGGCGTTAACTGGTTTTTGCTGTTAACCGCGTGCAGCTCTTCCAGCAATTTAAACCCATCGCTAATCAGGCGATGATCAGGTGCATCAATAAATGGGAATTTATGAATATCGCCCATGCGCAATTGCAGCATTTGTAAAATTACGGCGGCAAGGTTGGTGCGCAGAATTTCAGCATCGGTAAACTCAGGGCGGGACTTAAAATCGTCCTCGCTGTACAAGCGAATACAAATACCTTCCGCCACACGCCCGCAGCGACCCTTGCGCTGATTCGCGCTCGCCTGCGAAACCGGCTCTATCGGCAAGCGCTGCACTTTAGTGCGATAGGAGTAGCGACTGATACGCGCAAACCCCGGGTCAATGACATAGCGAATACCCGGTACGGTGATCGAGGTTTCGGCTACGTTGGTAGCCAATACAATACGGCGGCCGGTGTGAGGCGCAAACACTTTTTGTTGCTCCGCCAAACTCAGACGCGCGTAAAACGGAATGACTTCCATATGGGCAAATTGGGCTTTGCGCAACGCATCGGCGGCTTCGCGAATTTCGCGCTCACCACTTAAAAACACCAGGATATCGCCACCGCGCACACCCGAACCGGTTTTTTCATGCAGCTCGATTTCGCGCACCGCATCGACAATCGCCGCATATTGATCCGGCTCGGCATCTTCACCCTCACTGTTTTCAAATTCGTAGAGCGGGCGATACCAGACATCCACCGGATAGGTGCGACCGGAGACTTCGATAATCGGCGCATTGTTAAAATGCTGCGAGAAGCGCTCCAGATCGATAGTGGCCGAGGTGATAATTAATTTTAAATCCGGGCGCTTGGCCAACAGCTGCTTTAAATAGCCGAGTAGAAAATCGATATTCAGACTGCGCTCATGGGCTTCGTCGATAATCAGCGTATCGTACTTATTTAAAAACGGATCATGCTGGATTTCTGCCAACAAAATACCATCGGTCATCACCTTGATCAGGGTGTTTTCATTGGATTGATCACTGAACCTGACCTGATAACCCACCTTTTCACCGAGTGTGGTTTTTAATTCTTCGGCGATGCGATTGGCAACAGTATTGGCGGCAATTCGGCGCGGCTGGGTGTGACCGATCAAGCCCTTAACACCGCGACCAATACTTAAACAAATTTTCGGAATCTGGGTCGTTTTACCGGAACCGGTTTCACCGGCGAGCACTACCACCTGATTAGCGGCAATAATTTGCGCAATCTCTTCACGCTTTTCGCACACCGGTAACGCAGGGAATTCAATATCAGCAGGAACAAGCTCTTGACGGCGCATAACTTCGGCTTGCGAATGCGCAAGCTGTTGTTGCCATTTTTCCAGCGCTTGATCAAAAGGCTTCTCGGCACGCGCGAGCTTTTCGATCTCGCTTAATCGGCGAACCAACTTGTGATAATCGCGCCCCATTACCTGGGTAACGGATTGCTTGTAACTTGACCAGGGATTAGACATATCAACTCGACTTGCTGCGCCGATACCAAACATTGATCCAGCGCTATAACAGGGACTCAACTGGCCGTGGATGATAGGTAACACAGCCGGCCCCTGCAAGTCAGTTTTTGTAGCGCGGGCCCCATACGTTTGGACACTCTGGACAGCCTGCACCTCCCCAAGACATTAATAGGATGACGGTGGGTCCGACGCCTGCAATAAAATACCGCGACCAATAAAAAAGCCGTGACTGGTTTTCCAGCCACGGCTGCTTTTGGTATACACAATCACTTACTCCACAAAATTTTCACAAATCCCTTACCAGCCTCGTCCTTATAATGCGGCTTATTGCAACCAGGCCACGCGCACTGAGTCTTGCTGTGAAGTTTCAATACCTTTTTCCCAACAGCTAAACATAGCTTCGAACCCCTGAAAAATATCATCAATCATCTGCTCCATTTGCGAACTACGTATAGTGCCTTCCGCTCGCGCTGCTTTTTTTGTCTTCGGCTCCGCGGAGTCCAGCCAGCTACCCATAGTGTGCTCAGATTCTTTGTCGTAATGATGCTCCCCAAAATACACCAACTGTTGATAGACACCCATACGCTTGGTCAGTACATTCAAGCTTTCAATAAACGCGGCAAATGCGGCTTCCAGGCACTCGATAATTACCAGTTTTTCTTGCGCATTTTTGCAGTTGTTTATCAGCACAATAATGTCGTAGATTTGACGACGAATCGCCGCATTCTGTGGTGCCCATATTAAATGCAAGCTATCAGAAAATTTTTCTCCTCCCCAGGCGCTATCCGGCAATTCCAGAGTCTCCAAATCATGCAAAAACCACAACCAATGGTCGCTATCTTCGGTGCAATGTTCGTTCAGCAGAAATTCGGTTTGATTACTGGGAAAGGGAACGCGCAAATACTCCAACAAATCCCTGAAACCCAACACGAAAAAGCTCATGAGCGGCACAAATGAAAAAATGGATTTATCAGGATATTCGGAGTTGCGTAGATGCTGACAAAAAGAATGCTCAGCCAAATGGTTTTTATGTTGTTCAATAGCAGCAAATACTTTATTCATTGGAATGACTCCTTATTAGTTATTGAAAGTGCGTCAATTTTTTGAACAAAAATCAACCCACAAGTCCCTAACTGCAAGACTCTTTCCAACTTATCGATTAAATTTGTAAAAAAGTTTATGCATTCGCCGCAACCCCCAAATCACCCAATGCATTTTTAAATTCATCAAAGTGATAAGGCTTACGCAAATAGGCATCAGCCCCCACGCGCATCGCTTTGGCTTCATCATCGCCAAAGGTAAATGCACTAATAACCAATACCGGAACCTTGTCGCCGCCCTTGCGAATTTTTTCTACCAACTCGAGACCGTTAGCATCAGGAAGCTGCACATCCATCAGGATACACGTCAGATTATTTTTATAGCGTTGATACAGTGTCATTGCCTGGGCACCATCCTCTGCCATGCAAAAATCAACTCCCAGCTTTTTTAACATCCCGCTAATAACCATGCGATTAACCGGGTTGTCTTCCACGACCAATACCAAGGGTCCGGCACGATTTATCTCATCGTCGATATCTACAACTGCTGGTTGAGGCAAGCTCCCTTTTTTCGACGGATCATCTCGCCGCGCATTTTCTGCAGCAATCGACGGTGTGACATATTTTCCACTAACGATGCCCACCGGAATTTCACATTCAACACGCATTCCCCGACCCGGCGAGGACGCTAAATGAATTTGACCGGACATCAACGTAATCAATTCACTTACAATGCTTAACCCCAAGCCCATACCGCAATGAATGGATTGCGCATCGCGTTTAAAGGATTGCATCAAGGTTTCTAAACAATCAGCGGACATACCCACGCCGTCATCAGTCACTTCGATGCGCAACCGGGATGTCACGGAATCTAGATGCAGGCCAATCGTTACTGAGTGGCCTTCACTGTGCTTTAAGGCATTATCAATAATGTTTAAACAAATTTGGCGCACTTTGAGCGCATCAACGTAAATCCATTGCTGATGACTCTCATGGTACTGATTTATTAGACGCACATTCCCCACACCGGCGGACGCGTAATGATCGAATAAATCGTTAATCAGTTGCTGGATAGAAATCGCTTTGGGGTAGAGCTTTACTTTCCCAGATTCCAATTGGGATATGGTCAACACGTTGTCGACCATATTCAACAGCTCGTTGCTGGAGCTGCGCACATGACGAGCGAGCTCCTCCTGATTGGCAGTAAGCTCCGTCCCCAGTAATAAATCGTTCAACCCCATGATTCCATTAATCGGCGTGCGAAAATGATGGCTGACGTTCGCCAGAAAAACCGTTTTAGCACGCGACGATTGCTCGGTAATCACCAACGCCTGCTCCAGTTCATGGGCTGTTTTTTGATGGCTGGCAACCTCATCACGCAACTGGCGCGTTAATTCATCTGCCAGGAAATTATTGATGATGCACGGCAATAGCACGCCAAATAACATGCTAGTCGCAATAACCAGGGTGTAACCAAATACCGCAGCTTCGGGAATCGGGCGTAAAAATGGATAATCAATAAAATGTAAGCCATTGATTAACAGGACTATGGCAAAAACACGCACCAGTGTATTGGCTTGTTTATTTTTCAGTATTTGCAGCGCATAGCTGATTTGCGGCGCCGCCACTGCAATCGCAGTGGCCAATGCGAGCTGCGCAAAACTTCCCCCGGCAACATAAATTGCAAGCGTGACTATGAGCGCAAGACCAAAAATGAACCAATAGCTACGAAACGAAAAAGGCTGATGAGCAACCAAGGCAAGAATGCGACATAAAAACCAAGTAGTAATAATGTACGAAGAAAAAGCCAGGACGGTACCGAGTGTGGAATTTAACAACGCCCCTTGCGCCGCAATATTCAAAAGCGTACTGCACCAAACCCCTACCAATAGACCAAAAATTGCCTTGCGATAAATAACCCACAAAGCGACGGCCACAAAACCGTTGAGTAGTAGTAACAGCGGGTAAACCCACAATAATGTTTCTAATGGCCCCACGCCTGATTCCCCCGATATAGTTAGGGGAATTCTAGCAGCTGATTCAACAAACCATGGCTAACGAAGAACAAAAAACTCCCGATGAGGGACGAGCTAGAAACTAATATTCAGCGACGTGACCAATATCACAGGTGAATTAAGCGCCAATGCATTTCACAATGACGCTCGCAAGTGAAAAAAGTGATTTTTTTATTCTTCTTCTGAAAGTTGGCTAGCTAGAACTTTATCTACGCGACGACCATCCATATCCACAATTTCGAATTCCCAACCTTTTAATTGGATTTTGTCGCCCGTTGCCGGCACACGCCCCATGATCAACATCATTAAACCATTGAGCGTTTGATAACTACTCTCTTCCGGCAAATCATCAATGTGCAAGCAATCTTTAAAATCGACAATAGAGAGCATACCATCCAGCAGCAGCGAGCCATCATCGCGACGTACGATATAGGCGTCCTCACCTTCCTCGCCAATAAATTCGCCCGTCAACGCCTCCAATAAATCTTGCAACGTCACCAAGCCACGCAACTCGCCATACTCATCGACGACGAAAACCATTTGGGTCCGCGAGCGTCGAAAAAAATCCAGTAGCTCCATGGCGGTGAGGCTCTCAGGCACCGCCTGACATGGCTTGGCAAGTTCAGCGAGATTCACTTTGTCACCACGAATAGCCGCCGCCAATAATTCTTTTGCGTTAATTACGCCGATTAAATTGTCGTTTTGTTTCGTGCACACCGGAAAACGTGAGTGCGGTGATTGCATTACACGTTGATAGTTCTCTTCAACCGTCAGCGCAGTGTCCAGATACACCATATCGGAGCGCGGCACCATCAACGACACTATGTTGCGATCTTCCAGGCGCAACACGTTTTTCACCATAGTGTGTTCTTGCTGCTCCAGAATTCCGGTGCTGGAGCCTTCATCGAGAATCGCGTGGATATCCTCTTCTGTAACCTGCTGGTTTTGATTGTGGTGAAAACCCAATACCCGCATGAGCGCACGCGTCGATCCAGACAATAAACGAACAAACGGTTTAGTCGCGAGCGCAAGCAATTGCATCGGTTTTGCCATAATGCATGCAATACGCTCCGCACTCAGCTGGCCAATTCGCTTAGGGACCAGTTCACCCACCACTATCGACAAATACGTCACTACTACAACAACCAAAACAGTAGCGAAGTTATCGCTAAGATGGGGGGGAACTCCAATACTTTGTAACCAAATAGAGAAAGGTTCAGCGAGAATTTTTTCTCCGTAAATACCATTCAAAAGACTTATTGACGTAATGCCAATTTGTACAGTGGAAAGAAATTGCGTGGGGTCTTCAGCGAGCTTTAGCGCGATTTGCGCCGAGTTGCTGCCTTTATCCGCAAGAATTTGGAGACGGGATTTTTTGGCAGTAACAATGGCGATTTCCGACATGGCAAACAAGCCATTGAGCAGAATCAAACCCAACAATATAAAAATTTCCATGAATTCCTGGGGACTTCATCAACAAGGGACGCCGAGTATAACATCTTGATGTGACAGGCAAAGACCCTGGTGCTCTTAAGCGACAGCCTGAATAAGGCGAACTTTTGATAGAAATAAATGATCCGCCAGCATTGGTAAGCCCCGACTAGACTCTAGAGGTGTGTTTAAAAGACAAATCTTTACCATCCCCAAGGATTAATAGGACGAGGGATTTATGAAAGCACTTCGCACGCCAGACCAACGCCCCCAGTCTGCCAGCAGCGAACCGCTGGCAACCAATACCGCTAGCCGCTTCCAGCTCGCCAGCGACGAAGCACTGCTCATCGCCAATCACTTTGCCCAATATCTGCAGCCGAGCATCGCGACCAACTACCATTTGAAACGTGAGGTCTACGCACTCCGTCATCAGGTCTATTGCGAGGAATTGCACTTTGAAGAGGAAAAACCGGATCAGATAGAAACGGATGAATTCGATGAGCGCGCGATTCACTGCTGTATTCGTCACCTCAGCTCGCAAAACCTGGCGGGGACACTGCGCCTGATTACTAGCAATTCGCTTACCGAGCAGTTACCAATCCAACAATTTTGCGGCCAGGCGCTAACGAACAGCGACCTGCACCCGGATCGGTTCTTACCGCGGGAAATCTGCGAAATCTCCCGTCTGGCAGTACCCGCAAGCTTTCGTAAACGTCAGGTCGACCAATTTGAGGGCGGTGCCACCGGTGCAATCAATGAAGCCAGTTTTTCCGCTCAGGAACTGCGCTTCTTTCCTTATATCGCAATTAGCTTGTACATGTCCGCCATTGCTATGACTTATCGAACACGCCGTTTCCATGTGTTTGTGATGATGGAGCCACGCCTGGCTCGCAGCCTGAGTTTTGTCGGCATCTACTTTCAACCCATAGGGCCGGTAATCGAATACCACGGAAAGCGCGCGCCCTATTACATAGACTCACGTCAGATTAAACCCGGCCTATCACCCGGCTACCGCAAACTGCTGGGGATTATCCAGAACGCGCTTTTTTATCCGCCTGCGTGAAAAGAGCGAATACCAACGGAATCTTGATTGCATTTGATAATGAGAGGAATTACTATTAGAGAAATTTTCAACATTATTTCACACTTCCGGCTTTTCCTTACCCAGCATGCTATCCAAAAACGCGTCTCTCTCCTCACTTCTGCTTGTGATAGGTCTGCATGCCGGCATTCTTGCCGCCGTGGTTATGGCGCGCACCGAGCCAAAACCGATTGAAGTGGTAGTGCCTACTATTCAAGGGGCCATTGTTATGGCCGCACCTGAAGAACCATCACCACCTCCACCGCCTGAGCCTCCGCCACCACCCCCGCCGGAACCAAAGCCGGTGCCGAAGCCTAAACCCTTACCTAAGGCACCGCCATCCGAGCGCGCCGTAAAAGCACCCGAGCCGCCACCGCCGCCGCCCGTTGAAACACCGGCCGAACCACAAAAGCCCGCTGAGCCACGGCCAGCACCGGTATTACCACCGAATGCGGATGCTAGCGAACTCAACAACCCGGCCCCCGGATATCCCGACATATCCCGCCGATTAGGTGAAAAAGGGACTGTGACCCTGGAGATACTGGTAAAAGCCGATGGCAGCGTCGGTGAGGTAAAAATCAAGGAATCAAGCGGCTTCAAGCGATTGGACATGGCTGCCGTTAATGCCATAAAACGCTGGCGATTTATCCCTGCCAGCCAGGCAGGAATCGCCATCGACTACCGGTACGAAATTCCCTTTGAGTTCGGCATTCGCCCGCCCAAATAAATTATCGCTACAACAACTATTTCACTGAACAACAAAACAACGAGGTTGTTATGGATTCACCCTACGGAATTACCGCCCTCTGGGCACAAGGCGATGCCTTAATTAAAGGCGTGGCTGTTATCTTGTTAGCTATGTCCATCGCCAGTTGGTGGGTGATAGTCGTGCGCGCCTGGGGCTTGTTGCGTTTGCGTAAATCTGCACAGGGTTTAAATGATTTCTGGCACGCACAAAGCTTTGCAGAAGGCTTGCGGACACTGGGCGAAGATCGCGCGACACCTTTCCGCCACTTAGCAGAAGAAGGTCAAGCGGCGCTGGATCACCACAGTAATCACAAAACAGATTTGCACGGTCACCTGCCACTGGGCGAATGGTTAACGGCGTGTTTGCGCGGCTCTATCGACGAAAGCGCCGAACGCTTGCAGCGTGGACTCGCTATTCTTGCCTCCGTTGGGTCTACTGCACCCTTCGTCGGTTTGTTCGGTACTGTATGGGGGATTTATCACGCGCTGGTTGGTATTGGCGTAAGCGGCCAAGCCAGTATTGATAAAGTTGCCGGCCCGGTGGGTGAAGCCTTAATCATGACGGCGTTTGGTTTAGCGGTAGCCATTCCCGCCGTGTTGGGTTACAACGCCCTCACGCGTACCAACAAGGGCGTACTCAATAAGTTGAACCGTTTTGCGCATCAATTGCATGCCTACTTTATTACCGGCAGCCCACTGCAAAATAAAAATACCATTACCAAACTCACTCCGCGTAAAGAGGGTTAAGCCATGGCGTTTGGTGGTGGACTCGACGACGATACCGAAGTCATGAATGAAATTAACATGACGCCCCTGGTGGATGTTATGTTGGTATTACTGATTATTTTTATTATTACCGTACCGGTGTTAACCCATTCGGTAAAAGTGGATTTGCCGCGTGAAGACAACACGCCAAATGAAATCAAACCGGAAACCGTAAATTTAGCAGTCAATGCTGAAGGCACTATTTTTTGGAACGACACACAAATCGCTTACGAAGAGTTGGAAGCTCGCCTCAGCGCTGAAGCGGGTAAAAAACCGCAACCGGAAGTGCATATTCGCGGCGATAAAGCGGCTGCCTATGAACACGTGATAAAAACCATGGCTGCGGTCCAGCGAGCCGGAATTTTAAAATTAGGCTTTGTAACAGAACCCGGTAACTAGCCGGGTTGTGTTTTTCAGAACTCGCATATCTGCACTAATGTTCACCTTAACGAACGATTGGGATGAATACATTTTTTGCCGTCGGGCGCGCCAGAATTTGCGCCGCATAATTGCGCAACACACTTCCATTTTTTACCAAATCAGCATTGTTTGGCCCACCAATAAGATACGTCAGGGCCGGTGCCAGCATTATATCGGCCAGGGTAAATTGGCCCCCAACCAAAAATTCTCGCTCACCTAATTGCCGCTCAAGAACGTCAACAAGGTTAAGTACAGCGGGGATTGACGCAGTCACTACATCCATACGCACGCTGTTGTTTTCACCTTTGGGAAATAAAAATTCCAACAAATAATCGCGTACGATGACTTTATCGACATAGGCGGTGATAGCTGCACACCACTGATCCACTTGTGCTTTTTGCCAGGGGTCTGACGTTTGCAAACGCGCCTGATTGTAGGTGTTATCCAAATAGCGACAAATACTTTGGGTTTCGTAAAGCACTCGCCCATCGTCTAACAATACCGGCATTTTCATAAATGGATTCAAGGGTTTTATCGCCTGGCTACCCATTCGGTATTCCTGACCATTTACCACCGGACCCAAGGTGTAATTCAGGCCAATTTCTTCACAACAAAATTGCACTACGCGAGTAAACGCACTGAACTGCACACCAACAATATGCAGTGAATGATTCATCTGTAGCTGATTCATAAATAGCTCCTATTAAGCTCCTTGGTAATTCACGTAAGAATGCCTGGCCAGCCTTGGCAATCATCTGCCCCCGCTATAATATGATCAAGAACATATTTTGATTATTGTTATCGCTCGTGGAGAGGCGACACTATGGCTTGGAAAGAATCCCATAAGCTCGAATCGCGTCAACGCATACTGGCCGCTGCTGCTGAATTATTTACTCGAAAAGGGTTTAATCAAGTTGGAATAGATGAAGTAATGCTCGCTGCCGGCATGACACGCGGCGCTTTCTACGCGCATTTCAATTCAAAAATTGAGTTATATGAAGAAGCTATATTGAGTGCAGGCATAGCCGCTGCACAGCGCTTTAGTGAAGATACCAATCATCTGGATCACATTGTCGATAGCTATTTGAGTGAAGCGCACCTGCATTCTCCCGACATTCGCTGTCCACTCGCGTGTTTGGTCAGTGATGTCGCGCACGACGATGAACGGGTCAAGCAAATCTATACTCGCCTGTTTAAAGGCTTTACACATCACCTGAACAAAAAAGATCGCAGCGACCCCAACACTGTTCTGTTGCAATCCGTGTTAATGATTGGCGGCCTGGCGTTGGCGCGCAGCTTGACAGACCAAACTCTCGCCAAAAAAATTCTGCACCTCAGCGGACGAGCGGCAAAGACAATTCACGCACAATAAACAACTGACAAATCTAATTCATGAACGAGTCGACAATTACACACAGGGGCATGATACGCCTGGCCGTGCCGATAATTCTTGCCAATATGGCGGTGCCGCTGTTGGGGTTAGTAGATACCGCTGTCATCGGCCACACCGGCGATACCAGTAACCTGGGGGCAATTGCATTAGGTTCACTGGTATTTAATTTCGTGTATTGGGCCTTTGGCTTTTTGCGCATGAGCACTACGGGTTTTACCGCACAGGCTGCCGGTGCGGGAAATCACCGGGAGGTTACTGCCGTGTTTGGTCGGGCATTATTGACGGGCGGATGCATCGGCCTGCTACTAATAGCGCTGCAAGTTCCGCTAATTCACACGGCCCTCTGGCTACTGAATGGCAGCGATGCGGTGGAAAGCCAAGTAAAAATCTATTGGGATATTCGCATCTGGGCCGCACCAGCCACACTCGCCACCTATGCCATAATGGGCACCTTGATTGGACTGGGAAAAACCAGACAGTTACTCTGGTTGCAGCTTTTTTTAAACGGCATAAATTTGCTGCTGGATGTTTTGTTTGTAGTAGGTTTTGATTGGGGTGTCCGTGGAATTGCCTGGGGAACACTCGTCGCCGAATGGAGCTGTGCCATTGCCGGTTTATTTATGGTATTTACTCTATTGAGTAAACCCAATGAGCCAGTCTGGAATTGGTCATCAGTATTAAATCGCGCGGCCTTGATGAAAACGCTCAGCACCAATGCCGATATTATGTGGCGTACCCTGTTTTTATTGAGCGGGTTTGCCTATTTTGCCAATCAGGGCGCAGGCTTTGGTGATACCACGCTCGCCGCCAACCATATTCTGCTGCAATTTATCGCTTTCTCTGCATTTTTTCTGGATGGTTTTGCATTCGCACTGGAGTCGCTGGTAGGAAAAGCGATAGGCGCGCGCAATCAACCATTTTTCAATCGCGCGATCACCGTATCCAGTCAAATAGCCGCCTGCACCGCATTATGCTTAATGTTGCTAATTGCATTTGGTGGTACTGCGGCAATCAGCAATTTAACCAGCATTAGCGCGATACACACAACCGCCAGCACTTACCTACCCTATGCAGCTATTTATGTGCTGGTTTCATTTGCGGCGTTTCAACTGGATGGAATTTTTATTGGCGCTATGCGCAGCAGGGAGATGCGTAATGCATCATTTTTCTCATTGCTAATTTTTATTGCGTGCGCTTTGGGGATGAGCCGACTCTGGGGCAATCACGGATTATGGATCGCCTTTATCGTTTACGTCGTCGCACGGGCGGCAACCCTGGCTTATTACTACGCCGGGTTGCGCCGGCAATTAGATTAATTGGTTAATTTATGCTGTGCCAAATACTTTTTAGCCAATGTCAGGTAGCGCGGTGTGGGGCCAACATCTTCATAAATTGCATCGCCCAGCTCATCTGTTGCGACCACTTTAGTGCCCTGGATATAAGGAAAGCTAGCCTCCAATTGACCCAGTGCAGCGGACAATAATTCGCTAATGATTTGTTCTTTGGAACGCTTTGGATACATTTCCGCCAAGGCATCCAATTTTGATGCGTCCTCCACTGTCAAACGGACATGGTAAGTCTCTTTGGTTAAATTACCATGCGCATGGTTTTCCCAATGCTCAACCAATTGTTTTAAATACATAATCACCTCGACATGATTAACTCACCCTTCGGTTTCAGTGTAGCCAAACATTTCCCAACGGCGTGCTAAAAATGGGTTGAGAATTATAAAAATGTGATTCGCAATTGATTTTATATAACGCACAAACTCACGCTGCGTCATTGTTATGAACTTATCAACTACAGCTTAGGAATTGCGCTTTTTAAATACCAACCAGGCGGCAAAACTGGTGCCACTTAATATCAAGCCCGCCACTAGCCAAAACCCGTGTGCCGATTCAGCCAGTGGAATTCCACCCACATTCATTCCCATCAAGCCAGCTGTAATATTGATGGGCAAGGCCAACACAGTCACGATGGTTAACACGTAAAGGCTGCGATTGTTTTGTTCATTTACATGCGCCGCCAATTCTTCCTGCAATAATTTAATTCGCTCTTGTAGTGCGTTCATATCGCGCAACACCACGGTGAATTCCTCCGTAGACTGGCGTAATTCTTGCCGATCCACGTCATCTATCCACGCCGGAGGAAGCTGTAACATACGAAACAAGGATGCAGGTTCCGGAGCAAGAAATCGCTGCAGTCGCACCAGCAAACGCCGCAAACCACCCAGCTCTGCGCGAGTAACACCAAGCTTACCCAAGAGCAAACGGTCCTCGCCCTGATCAACTCGCTGGGTAACACTGCGCAATATATCCACCAGCACACTCTCTTGTTGATGCAACAATCGCACTAATAATTCGATAGGTGAACGGATGATCTGCCCGTGCTTTACCGCTTCACGCAAAGCGTCAATTGAGCGCAGGGGCTTGGCGCGCGCGGAAATAACCAGGCGCGGATGAACACTCAACCAAAGGGTGGCAATTTCGGACGCCTCGAGGGAAAAGTCGTAATGAAAATCGTTGATTACTGCCAGTAGTGATGACTCAACCAATTCAATGCGAGTGGAGTGTGAGTCCTCGTGCAAGGTGTCAAAAAACTCATCCGGCAAATTGCCATGTGCGTGCATCCATTTAAGTGAGCCCGTATGCGCGAGATTGAAATGAAGCCACAAGAAACCTGCACCCCTCTCTACGTCAGTGAGACTTAGCCAATCACGCGCCTGATTACTATCCAATTCTCGCGCCGGCCCGTCCGGTGTTATCAGGAATCCACAAATTACTCCATGCTGATCGGTACCATAATTCGCAAACGGATTGGCCATACTCACTCCATCATCAGTGTCATCATAGACAGAAATAATATGCTCGAATTATTAAGATAGTTAGCAACAATTACTCCACCCATGAATAGCGTTGCCGTTGCCACCAAAAGTCAGGGGAATATCTCACACGTTTTATGTGCGACTGCGTACAGCCTTGCCAAATCTGGATACTTATACTGAATGAACATTCCCCAATCACGCCATCGATGGAAATGGGAGAACAGGTTGTAGTAACCACAAGGAGCGAGACTATGAACGTTTTACAACGCCTTTCCAACCAACTGAGACTCTTGGCAGACTCAGACACCGCATCCTGGATTTTGGTCTACGCAATCACGGCCCTGTCGCTGAGTGTTTCCATCGCACTACTCAATTCTGCAAACTACTTTTCGATCTAACACACAACCGTTATAGTCTCCCGAGTTTTGACTCGGGAAGACCAACTATGAATGACAACTTAGATCTGGGTAATATAGGTATTACTGACCTGGATAACGAAACACGCAAGCTAATCCGTGACACCCATACGGAATCCGACGATAACAGTGAGCGCATCCGCAAGCTGGAAAGCAAACTCACCAACCTATCGCTAGTCACCGAAGCCCTCTGGACACTGCTGAACAAGCGCACCAAGTTGACCAATGAAGACCTGGCAGCCAGCATCCAGGAGGTTATACAAACGCGCCGCACCCGCGAGGAGAGCAAGCTCACCTGCGTAAAGTGCAAGATGCAAAACTCCATCAACCACAAAAAATGTATGTACTGCGGAGGTGAGCTACTGGGCCACACCGAAAAGAGTTTATTTAATTTTTGAAAATACGCTGGCCGGGTGTTATCGGGTTGACTAGTATCCTAGAACCAAAAATCACAATAACCTTAACTGCCGAGTTAACCCCTATGAAGCTAAAAACTCTCTCCCTGGCGATGGGCCTGATGTTTGGACTAAGCACCCAAGTCAATGCGGCCGATACCGCTTTCAAATGGCCCAACGGTGCCAAAGCAGCGGTAAACCTGGCCTATGACGATGCACTGGACAGCCAACTGGATAACGCTATCCCGACGCTGAACAAATACAAGCTCAAAGGTACTTTTTACCTGAACGTGGTCAGCCCCACGCTGAATACCCGCTTGGAAGAATGGCGCAAAGCCGCTAAAGAAGGGCATGAATTGGGCAACCACAGCATTTTCCACCAATGCTCTAAAAGCAGCCCGGGGCGCGACTGGGTAGCAGCAGACCGCGATTTGGATAAAGTCAGCGTCACTCAAATGCAAGATCAGGTAAAAGTGACCAACTCGTTTTTACATGCAATAGACGGCAAAACCGAGCGCACCTATACCCCACCCTGCATAGATTTGAATGCCGGCGGTGCTAACTACGTTGATGGTTTAAAAAGTGAATTTGTTGCTTTTAAAGCCATGGGCGGTGGCGTCACCCCGGATATGAAAACACTGGATCCATATCGCGTAGGCGTAGACTTCCCAAATAACGTTACCGGTGCGCAGTTAATTGCAATAGTTAAGGACGCCGCCGCCAAAGGCACTATGGCGAACTTCACCTTCCACGGCGTTGGCGGAGATCACCTGGTCACTTCCAAAGAAGCGCACGACGAACTGCTGAAATATCTTGCTGACAATAAAGATATCTACTGGACCGACACGTTCGTCAACATCATGAAATATGTAAAAGAGCAACAAGCCAAAAAATAACAGCGCAAAAAACGTTAACCACCAAATAGCCCGGCAGTGACCGGGCTATTTTTTGCGCCGCATATTTTCTGTCATAGCCTTGTGGCTAGATAATCAACAATCACCATCCAATATTTTCATATACATTGACGGTGGTAGTTGATTAACTAACATCAACGATTGAGAACAAACAACCTGAGGGAATAACTATGTCTTCCGAAAATCGCACCCCCGTGGTGTTGGCGCCGGGCGCCGGGCGCGCTTATAACATGGGAAGAATATTCGCATCGTTCAAAGCCGATGGCGATGAAACGGCGGGCGCTTACTCAATTTCAGAGTGGTGGCTGGAAGCTTACACCACTGGCCCCGGCGCACACGCCCATAGCGAGGATGATGTGTTTTATGTGCTGGAAGGAACTATGAGTTTTTTGCTCGGCGATAAATGGGTAGATGCGCCCAAGGGTTCTTTTGTAATTGCCCCCGGAGGAATAACACACGACTTTGAAAATCGAGGCCCGGTACGTGCCGGTGTACTGAATTTTTCAGCGCCCGGAAATTTTGAACAACATATGCCGCAAATTGTTGCCTGGTTTAATGAGCACCCTCCTGGTGATACCGGACGCTAACATCTTAAAATGAAATATTTTTTGTATCCGCCAGCAATTCATTAATCGCAATAAATTGTTTGTTGGCGTTTAACGCCAACAACTCCTCAGTAAAATGCTTTAATTTGTGATCAGAGAATTCGTCAGTGTCCGTATCGACTAACTTATAATTGTGAAACACACTCACTGTTTTGCTCGCCTCCAAATTCTGTTCCAGCAGCAAGTTGTTAACCCTGTCCTCTGTCATGGACAGGGTGCGTGTAACATTTCCAGAGCGATGTTCAGTGATGTAACGATAATCAGGGTTACTGATCTCGCGATTTTCAATGTCAAAGATGCCTTCAAAGCGATTATTTACTAATTCAAAACTGGATTCCTGTTTGATCAAGGTCGTATCAGCATAAGACTCCACACGTGTTTGCTGTTCCAGCGTTAACTTCAGCATAGCGGCTTGCGCGTAGAATTCGTGATTATGAACAACCTTCGAACTAATACTCGCGGTAAAATCAGGCAAGCCTGAATCGAACGAGGCGCGAGTCGCGTCAATCGCAGTATCCGTTTCCAACGTTTTAGGGACGTAAAGGAATTGATCAAACATGGACGAAAATGCATCCAAAATAAAACGCCGCGATTTATTGTCCATATTGGCATCATCCGTTGCCTGGCGAATGATCTCAAGGTAAGGCTCAAGCGCATTGGCATTTGCGTTACTGCTCTCCGCCAATGTATGCAGGTCGGTAGTAATATCCACCTTATAACCACGCACATCACTCGCGCTCAAGGTTTGCGTTTGTGTCTGCTCGTTTACTTTGAATTCGTAGCTATGCTCGACAAAAGTATCCCTGGGTGCCGGGCGCTTCAGTGTAAAGCTAAAACTGCTAATGACGCTGGTATCTATGTCTTTCAAATTGCGCAGTTGCGTGGTATCCGTCCGAAAAAATTCATCGCCCATTTGCCCCAATTTTTCCGCGAGTTCCCCAAGGGCCTTTTGTTCAGCATCTCTCAGTGAACCATCCACCTTAAACGAAAACTCCAATGTACTGCCAATAACGCCAATATTTCTACGCAACAACTCAATGTGAATTTGATCGCCGTCTTTAGTCTTAACACTCAAGCGCACAGACTGATTATCCGATGTTGGCTGTAAGCCAAAATTCGGGGAAGAACTCTTTACTGCCTGTTCTTGCGTTACCTGCAAGCGCCGCGCTTCATTGCGGAATTCTGTTGTTTCACGACTCAGTGCAGCTATCTGACCAAAAACACTACTGATGGATAGCGTGGCCTTTTTCGCACTGGCCGCGTTGAGCGAACTCAGTAGATTGTTTGAAAGAGATAAGGCTGCTTGCCCTTTGGCTTTATTGTCACGCAGCCCACTGATAAATACCGGAGCCTGATCATAAGTGACTGGCATTTCTCGCGCCTGGAAGCTGATCTGATCATTCGCGGCTGGTGTAATGGTAGCAGTAATGCCTGCCTCATTCGCGTCCGCGGGCTTCACAGAGGTCGATTGTGCAGAAGCGGGTGCAACAAAGGTAGGGGTCGCAGTAACTTGCATATCAAATCTCCGTGGCCTATTTCATCCAGCGTTTCACTGCTAATAACTATCGTTTATCGGCCGGGATTAAAAATAGTTGAGCGCCATAGCAAGACTCCACGCAATAACCAAGCTGCCCCCCATCTTTTTTAATATAAGAAATATTCTCATTGGATAGTGTTTTTCATTGACTAGCACAGACATACAAATGATAATTACTATCAAATGATTATTTCACTCGTAAAATGACTTACAACCAACCCGAGAGGATCTGCCCATGAGCTCCTGGTTCTTATCCAACCTCAACCCTTGGCCCTTAATCCTGGGGCTGGCAGTCATGATAATTGGCATCGCATTGCTCTACCGCGCTTGGCAAAAGCCCGCGCGCAACTGGTCATTGATTAGCTTGGGCTGGATTGCCCTGTTACTGGTGCATTGGCCATTGGGCATAGCGCTAAGTCTGGATCGCGGTTGGGCAATAGCTGCCATTTTGCCGGGTTTTATCGCCCTACTCTGGATTGCCATGACTACACCATGGCGTGACTGGAATATTCAGGGGCGCCAAAAGCCGGTACGCACAGCCAATTCACCTGCAGTGCCTGCCAGCACCCGGGTCAATCAAACCGGTCAGGTGCTATTACAGATACTCGTCGTGGGATTGCTGTCATTCGCTGCAGCCATTGGTGTCGCTCTCGCCCTTTTTTCTTTACTCGAAGGCAGTGTGATCAATCGCACTGTGTTTGCAGCCCTGCTGGTAATGGTGCTTTGGCCTGCGTTGATGGTGTGGAGCAAAGCCAACGACTCACTGCTCAAGCCCGCCATGTATTTTGCAGGAATTACCTTGGGTGGATTGTTATTTACACCGGTATTTTTTTTAACCCGCTGATTGGCAGGCAGTGAATCAATTGCCATTAGTAAACAAAAAATTAGCGCACGGCCGGCTAAACAATATTTCGAGAGAAAGCAACTGTGTCAAAGTTATTTAAGTTATCTGCTAACACTGTACGCGCTAGTCTTAACGCACACTCAGGATTGGGATTGTTTATTGCGGCGTTACTTTATTTAGTCTGTATAACCGGCGTTATATCCGTTTTTTATCCCGATTTTGAGCGCTGGGAACAGCCGCAGATTCACGAGACAACACACGCAGATCCAATCGCAATTCAGAAGGGATTGGAGAATTTGCTCGACTGGCATAAACAACATAATCCGGATGCAAAACCCTTTGAAGATATTTGGGTTGGACTCCCCACTGTTGAAATGCCACGTTTTAGTGTCGGCGGCCATATCGACGTGATTGAAGCGCAGTTTTTTGTGAATACCGATGGCACACTCGGTGAAAAAGTAGATCACGAATGGACTCACTTTTTAGTGAAACTCCATTACGCCCTCACCATTCCCGGCATTTGGGGCATGGTAGTGGTTGGTGTAATCGGGATGGTTCTGGTCGGCATGATTATCAGCGGAATTGCTGCGCATCCAACTATTTTCAAGAATGCTTTTTCCTTGCGTATTAATCGTGGCCAGCGCCAACAGCAAGTAGATTTGCATAACCGTATAGGCGTGTGGAGTACACCCTTTATGTTGGCCATCGCCATTACCGGTGCACTGATTGGTTTGTCGCAAATTATTTTATTCGTTTTCGCCAGCAGCTTTTTTAAAGGTGACACGACAAAAATTACCAGCGAACTGTATTTACCTCACCCCGAAGCAACTAATGTTGCCGCGCCGTTTATGAATGTGGCGCCAATTTTGGAAAAATTTACGCGCGAACATCCCGATTTACTGCCCTACTATTTCAGCATTCATTTTCCCGAAACTACCGCCCAAACGGTGGAGCTGGGCGCTTATTTGCCCGACCGCTTAGTTTGGTACGACGCGTTTCAATTTAATCTGCACGGCGAACAAATAAAACACCTCAACTGGCCCGATGGCGATATCGGCATGCAAATTTATGCATCCACCTATCGCCTTCATTTCGGCCATTTCGGCGGCTTACCGGTAAAAATGTTGTACGCCATTCTAGGCCTAGGCATGTGTTTTATGTGTGCGACCGGTATGAATATCTGGTTTCGTCGTCAGCAACAAGCAGGCAATACCTATCCGAAATTGGAACGAAGCTGGCTCGCTGTTGTGTGGGGATTCCCGTTAGCCATTGCGATCAGTTTACTGGTGGACGTCTGGTGGTCAACGCAATTGGTCGCCGTTTTCTGGGGCAGCAGTTTACTCATTTTTATTGCAGCGTTAGCCATCACTAATCGCCAAATACTTTCGATAAGTTTACGCCTTGCGCTTATCGCGAGCATCGTGCTGATCCTGGTTATCCACGTTATTAAATTTGGCAGCAATTCATTCAGTGACGCCAGTTTATTGATCAATATTTTATTTGTTATTGCCGTAGCACTGCTGGGATTGGGGCTAGGACTGGGATCGACGTTAAATCGCCGTTCATTATCAAAGGAACAAGAAAACGCAGTGACTGAAATGCCTTCCGTTGCGGATTAAGCCTCCGATTTATTGTTGCAATTAACCCCCCTTAAAAACCACTGTTTAGAGACTCATTATGCAATTCAAAGCATTTGCCCTGGCACCACTGTGCCTTGCCATTAGTGTGGCAACCCAAGCACAGGATAGCGCCGCAAAAAAGAAACCAGCAGCAAAAAAAGCGGAATACGCCGTTGAAGAAGTATTTATCACCGGTGTGCGCGACAATCGCACCAGCAAGGGCGCCACTGGCTTGGATCTCACACTCAAAGAAACACCGCAGTCCATCAGCGTCATCTCGCGCGAATTAATGAATGATTTCGGTGTTAACAACCTAAATGATGCGTTGAAGCTTGCTACCGGTATTCAGGTGGAAGCCTGGGAAACCAACCGTACCAATTACATGTCGCGCGGTTTTGAAATTAAGAACACTCAGATCGACGGCGTAGGCATGCCCAACAGCTGGGGTATCGTCACTGGCGAAATGGATACCTTCGCCTACGAAAAGCTGGAAGTTATTCGCGGCGCTAACGGTTTATTAACCGGCGTCGGCAATTCATCCGGCACCATCAATTATGTACGCAAGCGCCCCACCAATGAACAGGAAGGCAGCCTTGGCGTGAGTGCAGGTTCATTTGATTTCCGTCGCGTACAAGCGGATTACTCAACACCATTTACCGAATCTGGTGAATGGGCAGGCCGGGTAGTCGTTGCCGCCGAAGATAAAGATTCCTGGTTGCGCGGCTACGAAAATGACCGCGTCTTTTTGTACGGTGTTGTCGATGGGCAGCTCACGGAAAACTCTACCTTGACGACCGGCTTTTCCCATCAGAAAAATGAATCCAAGGGTAATATGTGGGGCGCGTTGGTATTGACCTACACCGATGGCACCCAGGCAGAATTCCCGCGCGACAGTTCAACGGCGCAAAGCTGGACTATGTGGGACACACGCAATGACAGTGCATTTGTAGAGTATGTTTACAATTTCTCCAACAGCTGGAATGCAAAAGCCACTTATAACTACCGCGAATCCGAAAGCATGGACAAATTATTTTATGTGATTGGATCTATCGATAAAGAAACCGGCTTGGGCTTAATGGGTTGGCCAGGTAATTGGCCAGATGAAAATAAAGAAGATCTGGTTGATCTCGCTTTAAATGGTACCTTCGATTTAGGCGGGCGCGAACATCAACTGGTTTTAGGTTATAGCTACAGCGATAGCGAATACTATTCGTCGCAACGCCCCCACGCGGCAACCGAACCCGCTGCCGGGCCATTGCCAGTATTTCCCTATGACTGGGACGCAATCCCGGAACCTCAGTGGGGCGCTAAAATATTGCAAGGCGCAACCTTCCAAAATCTGGAACGTGTTTATGGTTCAGTTAAATTAAGCCTCACTGATTCGCTCACCGGTATATTGGGCTTTAACCAAGCGGAATATTCGCGTGACGGACAAAGCTATGGCGCACCTTTTGATCAAACAGAGCGCGAACTTAGTCCGTATGTTGGGCTGACGTACGACATTACCGACAGTGTATTGGTTTACGCAAGTTACTCGGATATTTACCAGCCACAAGATCAAAAAGATTTTAATGAGCAATATCTGGCCCCTTCGCAAGGCGTTAATTACGAAGTTGGCGTGCGCTGGGAACTGACTGAAAACCTGATGGCAACACTCGCGCGCTTTAAAGCCGATCAAAAAGACCTGGGCACTTACGCTGGGCTCAACGACAAAGGTCAATATTATTACGCGGGTGTAGATGTTTATTCTGAAGGTACCGAGCTGGAATTGATTGGCAGTTTCACCGAATATGACCAGTTAGTTTTAGGTTTAACGTCGCTCGATCTTGAAGGCGAAAGCGGACAAGACATTTATAAATGGGTACCGCGCGAGACGGCGAATATCACTTACTCGTCACAACTACCGAGTTTTCCTGCATGGCGATTAGGTGCCGGTATTCGCTACCAATCCGATATCCAGAAAGACGGCACCCTGCTTAAACAATCCAGTTACACCACTATTAATTTATTCGCCGCGTGGGATGTTACTGATGCATTTGATATCCAGCTTAATGCCAATAACATCACCGATGAAAAATATCTGACCTCGCTGTACAACGTCGGCTACTACAGTGCACCAGCAAATTTTGCCATTGGTGCAAATTACAAGTTCTAACTACCAAACTATGCCAGAGTCTTCACGACTCTGGTGTTGTATGCACCTTGATAAATTTCAAGTTTTGCGCCGACAAGCTTTCGCGCGAAATAGGTTCGCCGCGCAAAATGACCCAGTTAATCGCATCGTAAGCAGTAATATCTTGCAGGGGATTTTTACCAAGCAGTAATAAATCTGCCTGCTTGTGCGTCGCTATGCTGCCAATCTCCCGCTCCAGGCCCAAACGTTTAGCGTTGCCAATAGTCAATGCTTTAAACAAATCCACTAGCGGGATTCCCATTGCTTGCCACCGATCCATTTCCATTCGACCATTCAAACCAGGAAACTGGGTATAAATTGGACCGCTTGGGGTGTCGCTGCCGAATATCAATAACGCATGTTGGTTTAGCGGCTGGCTTACTTGCTGGACACGGGTTAGTAGTGGTTGATAAACCGTTTTTATTTGCTGGTATTTTTGTTCGTCTGTCAGTGACGCGGTTTCACCCAGGTAACTGCCAATCTCATTTTTCATCCACTGCCCCGCTGGCGTTTGATACCAGTCAATTAATTTCCCGGGCATATAATGGCGCAGGCTGGGCTGGTGAAAAAAAGCGGGGTTCAACAACTCCTGCTCCCCGTAAATAACCTGCACTGAAGGCTGCACGGCAATCTTTGCGTCAATCAAGCGCTGTGCAATCCGTTGCAACTCACCCGGCGTTGTCGCTGGTTGCGCATTCCATAAACCATGCACCAACATATCCACGCCGGTTGCCAAAGCAAACTCGTAAGACTCCAGCGAATTGCCGTGCAGAAAAACTGGTAGCTGCTTTTTATGCGCTTCAGCCACCAGCTCACGCACTATGGCTTCACTGGGAACGGGTAAGTTTCTGACCTTGCCAAAGCCTTTTTCATAAAAAATTTTCGCGCAGCGCGCGCCGTCCTTTTGCATGGCTTCGATTAGATGGGCAGGCGTGTGCGCAGCTGGGTCTGCCAACTCCGTCGAAGGATGCGCATGGCGGTCATGTAAAAAATAACGCGCCACATCCACCTTTTGTAACGCCTCTTCAGGAATTACTGCTATAGGATAACCCTTGGGAATGGGCACCGGCGCACAATAATGAGCACGAGGAGCGAGGGGCTGCTGGTTCCAGCTGTCGATAAACGCTTTGGTATTTACTAGATCCAGCAGCGTGGTAAACCCGGCATAAAGGTAACTTTTTGGGATTTGTGCCAACGCCTCCTGATAAAAATCCGAATGCGCTAACTCACCATCAGGAACCCCCGGCACGCCGCGCAAGTGAACATGGCTATCAATCAAGCCGGGAATCAAATACTGCCCGTGCCCATCGATTACCTTATCAGCCGTAAACTCCCGGGTTCCAATCGCTTGAATTTTGCCGTGACGGATCAATACGTTCTGTGGTTTTTTGCTCAGTGTTGCGTCGGCATTCACCAGAGTGACAGCACGAATAACGAGCGATTCAGAATCATGGTTATTGGCTTGCGCCCTCACAGAGAAGAGATTAATCAGACTGCAAACAAGTAAAACGAGGTGACTGCTTTTCAGTTTCGTCATTTCCGGCTCCATCAATTAAACACAATGTTGATGCGGATTTTGGTAATAAACCCTAGGGATAACGACCTGAAACGCGATTGAGGACCCGAAAATAGGTAAAATCGACTCAAATCCACCAAAAAACTACCTTGTGCTTGGGAATCGGCATGCAAGAAAGCCTTATACACATTTATTTATCGGCCGCGATTCTGTGTTTGTTGTTGGCCCTGGGTTTTTTAATTTCACCCAAATTGCAAACCCGGCCCTCCCGTTTGCTGGGTATTAACTACGGACTTTATGCATTGCAGAATTTTTTGGCGGTGCTGATCCTGAGTTTTGGATGGGAGCTGGCGATACTTTTAAGGGCCACCATCGCCATGGCTCTGGGTCCGGCGATTTACTTTTATTACGCGAGCCTGGTGGGCGAAATGCGTTCAGCAAAAATCCGCATCCTGCATTTTTTGCCCGCACTCTTTGTACTTGTGCTCTGGTTATCGAAAGCGCCCCTGCTTTGGACAATTGATTATTTCATTATTGGCAGTTTCACACTCTACCTGGTCGTGGTGATTCGTTTGCTAATAGGTGCCAGGGTTCGCTTGGCCCCACTCGGACAATTGGCCGATTCCGCCTATCGGTGGTTGTTTGTACTTGGGGTATTGATCGCTATTAATCTGGTTGTGGAAGTTAGCGCATATGTGGAAATACGCCATGGTACTAATCCCTCCAACTCTATTTCTGTTTTAATTGGCTCGTCGATTTTTTTACTTTTCCATATCGTCACCCTGTTAATGGTGATTATTCGTGCCCCATTATTGGAATGGATGCACGCATTGCAAGACCTGCGCTCTAGCAAAGTAAAAAATCTGGGGGAGGATGAAGCCAAAGCCATTTTCGAACGTTGGGAGCGTGTCGTTATGGAACGACAACTCTATAAACAGGAAGGTGGTATTACGCTGGATCAGGCGGGTCGAATCCTGGTGATTCCCGCCCGTCAAATATCCCAGGCGATTAACCGCATCTATGGCGGCAGCTTCTCTCAATACCTCAATGATTGCAGAGTGAAAGCGGCGCAGAAATTATTAATCGAAGCGGAACAAATGCCCATCACCACACTTATGCTGGAAGCGGGATTCAGCACCAAATCCAACTTCAACAAAGAGTTTCAGCGGGTCACTGGTGTTTCACCCAGTGAATACCGCAAGCAACAGCAAGAACAATAAATTAGTGTAATTTTTTATTGCTTAAAGCCTTTGCCCACCACATAAACCTCACGCGAGCGCGGGCGTGACGCGGCAGGCTTGCGAATTAATACTTTTTCAAAAGACGTTTTTACCTCTTTGATGTATTCATCGCTGCCTTCACCCTGAAATACCTTGGCAACGAAATCGCCTTTGGGCTTTAACACGCGACGTGCCATGTCGAGGGCGAGTTCAACAAGGTACATAGACGAGGCTTGATCGACCGCATCTACGCCGCTGATATTCGGAGCCATATCAGAGATAACTACATCCGCTTTGCGCTCACCGAGTTTTTCCATAATCTGGTCGAATACAGCTTCTTCGGTGAAATCACCCTGAATAAAATCCACGTGCTCCAACGAATCCATCGGCAGAATATCCGAGGCGACTACCCTGCCCTTTACCCCCACCAAACGCCCGGCAATTTGCGACCAACTGCCCGGCGCCGAACCCAGATCCACGACCAATGCACCGGGGCGAATCAATTTATCCTTATCGTTCAGCTCGATCAGCTTATACGCCGCGCGCGCGCGATAGCCGTCAATCTGCGCTTTTTTAACATAAGGATCATTGACGTGTTCGTCCAACCAACGGTTACTACTTTTGGATCTGGCCATGGAGTAAAACTCAATAGAGAAGCGGAAAACCACAGCATTGTAAGGGGTTGATAGCGATAAAACAAAAAGCATCGCGTTATAACCATATTTTCCGAATCCAATAAAAAAGGGGAGCCGAAGCTCCCCC
Organism: Cellvibrio sp. KY-GH-1; assembly: GCF_008806975.1. Taxonomy (NCBI): domain Bacteria; kingdom Pseudomonadati; phylum Pseudomonadota; class Gammaproteobacteria; order Cellvibrionales; family Cellvibrionaceae; genus Cellvibrio; species Cellvibrio sp. KY-GH-1. The sequence continues at coordinate 5,651,468 of NZ_CP031728.1, read as the reverse complement.
TAACTCACGCAACACAAACTGTTATTAGAACAACTTACCCAGATTAATCAGCTGGGTTTCACCGCTGTGGTCATTCACGCCGTCGTTGTCGGTCACTATGTAGACATAGCCATTTGCCATAACCGCGGTGCCTTCTACTTTTTCCAACAGCGGACCGGTAGTGCCGCCCAACACTGGTTTAATGTCTTTGATCAGGGTTTTGGTAATGGTTTGACCGTCGGTCACCGCCTGCAAATTAATTTTGTACAGGCGCTTGATGGATGCATCCGGGCCGCCGCGGTTATCGCGCTCCAGCACCATAAATTCACCATTGCCCAATGAAGTGATTTCCGACAGACCTACCCAACCACCCGCATATTGCGAGTTATAGGCATCCAGCGGATAAAACACAAACTTCCAGGTTTTGCTGGCCAGGTCATAAATACCAATGCGCGGATTGGTTTCAGCACCCCAGGCGCGTTGGAAGGCGAGATACAAACTGTTGTTGTATTCGGCAATACCTTCAAAACCATTATTGGTTTGCAACGCATTTACGGTGGTTGGCAACCCAATAACTGATTGAATTACTCCGAACGCATCGGTTTTAAAAATCAGGTTGCTGGATTTTGCGTCCGCCGCCGCGCCAGAGCCTTCCGATGCAATCCAAAAGCCGCCATCACTCGCTTTCGCCAAACCTTCAGGGTCAAGGTTTACCGATTTATCCGCATTGATCATTGCTGCTAATTCCGCATTGGAAAAGCTTGGTAAACCCGCATTAATTCCTGAATTTGCAAAAACGTTGTTGCTATCCCAAATTTTTGTTTCGCCCACAATCAACGCGGGCTTACTGCTAACGTCCAGTGTGAAAATTCGATTCTGACCAAAGAAACTGTCTTCGATGGAATAAAGCGTGTTGGTATTGTAAGCATCCACCGACAACGCCGAGAGCGCGCTCCAGGGAATTGGGTTGCCATCCGGGCGATTAATAGATTGCACCGTTGGATATTTCTGCGCTTGCGTGTTGTACGAATAAATATTAATGCCGGCGCGAATGGCGACGTTGCGCAAATCGCTCTCAGACGCAACCACTAACAAATTGCGCGCAGGAATTGCCAAACCACCTTCTGGTGCTGCAGTAGCTGGTAAGGCTTGCTTAAACACAGGTTTTTTCGGATCAGCCAAGTCGTACACAAAAATCAAGCTGGAACGCTCGGAATTTACAAACAGGAAACGTTCGTTACCAAACACGCCCAACTCAATATTTTCCGGCTCGTTGCCTTTAGCATCGGAACGACGATCTTGATAGTGGCCAAAGCGAATTGCCAGGTCATCCAATTCGGAACCTGAATCCCAAACCACCTCGCCCATTTTGTTAAATACCGTGAACCCACGTGTACCACCATTCAAATCGCCTTCGTTGGCAGTCGCAAAATAATCAGTGTTAATCCAACTCACGCCGTCCGGCTCACGCAAGCGCGCTTTCTGTACTTCCACTGGTTTAATAACTGCCGGGCGATCATCAGTTAAATCCACATTGACGAGGTCGACACTACCGGCACTGAAGTGACGAATGACTTCACCAGTCGCTAGATTGATTAACGCAATGTGATTATTTTCCTGCAGCGTTACCACCGCAATATTGTCAGCGTTGATGTCGACATATTCCGGCTCCGGGTCAGACGGATAAAGTGCAGCAATTCCCGTTAAATTTACGTCGCGCGTGGTCCATGCGCTTGGCGCTGCTGCGGTCAAATCCACGATCACTAATTTGCCCGCTGGCAATTGTGGAGGAACACCGCCATTTAAACTTTCATCGCGTTCGTTTTCGATCACAACCAACGCATATTTCCCATCGGGGCTGACTGCTACAGAATCCGGTTGACCACCAAGATTAATGCTATGAACCAGAGTCTTGGTTGCTATATCAACAATTGCCAATTTGCCAGATACGTTAACGAAATCCGCTGAGGTATTTACGGCAACCAGAGCATTCGCACCTTTCACAGCAATAGACGTTGGCTCGCCACCCATCGCGAGCACACCAGTTGCTTTGGGTTGCGCGGGGTTGGCGATATTAACAAAACCGATTTGGTTTTTAGGGCTATCGGTATACACCAGAGTCATACCATCGGTACTTGCCGCTACAATTTCTGCCGCGGTAACATCATTGGTATTACAAGTTGCATTAATTTGCATACAACTGGGCAGAGTCGCCACGCGATTAAAATTCATCTGCGTATTGATTACACTTTTATCGCACTGGTACGTGGTTTGGGAAACTTCAGTAGATTGCAGAGTATTGTCGTTGTTGGCATCCACACCACTTTCAATTTTCACTCCACCTTTAAAACACTGGGCATTGCCGGCGGCAAGTACCGTTTGACTCAGTAAACTTTTTGCACCGTTAGAACCATTAGCGCCATTGCTGCCATTAGTGCCGTTAGTACCATTGGTGCCATTTTTACCATCGTCACCACCACAGGCGGTCATCAATATTGGCAAGCTCGCCACTAGCATCAGTGGCAATAGTTTTCGTGTAAATTGCATGGGTTTGTCCTTCAAAAAGGTTGATTACGAAGACAGAAGCCCGCAAGGATGGTGACGATTTGTGACGGGAAGATTGCTATTGGATGAAGCTTTGATGACAATCCATGGCCATTTAGCAGCAGGTGGACTTGATGCTTAGTTAAGACCAACAAAATACAGCTTTATTACAACGGAGAAATAATGGTTAGGCTCGCTAAATCTTTGTTACGAATTTTATTAGTTCTCGGGGCAATAATTTTTTTACTTTGGCTGGCAATTGCCCGTCCCGCTTTTACGAAATCCACTACAGATGAAACTCTCTCATTTATAAACCCTGAAGACCTTAAGCGTAGGGTTATTTTTCTTAGCCAAAATGCTATTCCACGGGATAGTGAAAACCCAAACAATTTAAACGCAACGGCTGAGTATATAAAGACCCAACTTGAACAATACTCAACCAGCGTCAACTATCAAACCTATCAGGTAGAGAACACAGACTTCAAAAATGTTATTGCAGAATTTGGCCCTAATACAACGGAAGTAATTGTTATTGGTGCTCACTACGATGCCTACGGCGAACACCCCGCTGCCGATGATAATGCCAGCGGTGTGGCAGGCTTAATTGAACTGGGGAAATTATTGCAAGGAGCAAATCTAACACACAAAGTTCAGTTGGTTGCCTACACACTGGAAGAGCCACCTTATTTTGATTCCGAATTCATGGGTAGTTTTGTGCATGCAGCATCGCTGCGTAAAAATAACCTGAACGTAAAACTAATGATTTCGTTAGAAATGATTGGCTACTTTTCAGAGCAACCAAACTCCCAATCATTTCCCATTCCTCTGCTGAATTTGTTTTATCCCAACAGGGGAAATTTTATTGCCATAGTGGATCAATTATTGGCTAACCAGGCTACTCCGTTAAAAGCGGCTATCAATAAATACACCGATCTGGATGCCTATTCTATTAATGCTCCCAGCCAGGTCACTGGTATAGATTTCTCAGACCATAGGAATTATTGGTTTCATGGCTACCCGGCAGTCATGGTGACCGATACCTCTTTCTATAGAAATAGTCACTATCATCACGCCAGCGACACTTATGAAAAGCTTGATTATGAGCAAATGGCCCGGGTAGTTTATGGTGTTTTCAAGTACATCCAGACATTAGACAACCAATAGTTATGCCCCTCACGATTAAGAATACCTCCCGATAAAACAGAGTGGATCACCTGCGTAATCCCGCGTAAAATGCGCGGGCTTCCAACCCCCTTTGCCGGAAAGTCACCGGCCAGGAGCTAATATGATCCGCATTAACGAACTCCAGCTGCCGCTGGATCACCCCGCTGACGACCTGCGTAAAGCCATAGTCCAGCGCTTGAAAATTAAAGATTCCGATCTGCTCGAATTCACCGTGTTTAAACGCAGCTACGATGCGCGCAAAAAAAACAGTGAAATCACTTTTGTTTATATCATCGACCTGCAAGTAAATAATGAAGAAAAAATTCTGCAGCGTTTTGCCGATGATAAAAATATCCGCCCCGCTCCCGATACTAATTACTACCCGGTTGCTCAGGCACCAGACAATTTAACCGAACGCCCACTAGTAATCGGCTTTGGTCCCTGCGGTTTATTTGCTGCACTGACGCTCGCGCAAATGGGCTTTAAACCCATTGTATTAGAACGCGGTAAAGATGTTCGCCGCCGCACCAAAGATACCTGGGCCTTATGGCGCAACAAAGTATTAACACCGGAATCCAACGTGCAATTTGGGGAAGGTGGTGCGGGTTTATTTTCCGATGGAAAACTTTACAGCCAAATCAAAGACCCGAAATTTTACGGTCGCAAAGTGATGTACGAATTTGTACGCGCTGGTGCGCCGGAAGAAATTATGTATGTGAGCAAACCGCATATTGGTACCTTTCGCTTAACCGGCGTAGTGTCCACCATGCGCGAAGAAATTAAAGCGCTCGGTGGTGAAGTGCGTTTTGAAAACAAGGTCAGTGATTTTATTATCGAGGACGGACGTATTCAGGGCGTTTGCCTCGCTGACGGTAGCGAACTTCGCAGCCGCTATGTCGTGCTGGCACTGGGCCACAGCTCGCGCGATACTTTTCGCAAATTACATGAACGCGGCGTTTTTGTGGAAGCAAAACCCTTCGCGGTGGGCTTTCGCATCGAACACCCGCAATCATTAATTGATCACGCGCGCTTGGGTAAATACGCAGGTCACCCGGAGCTAGGCGCGGCGGATTACAAACTGGTTTATCACGCGAAAAATGGTCGCGCGGTTTATAGTTTTTGTATGTGCCCGGGCGGTACTGTGGTTGCGGCGACATCGGAACCGGAACGCGTAGTCACCAATGGTATGAGCCAATACTCACGCAACGAGCGCAATGCGAACGCGGGCATTGTCGTGGGCATTGATCCAGAAAAAGATTTCCCCGGCGGCCCCCTCGCCGGTGTCGAGCTGCAGGAAAAACTGGAATCGCGCGCGTATGAGTTAGGCGGTAAAGATTACTGCGCACCGGGACAACTTGTCGGCGATTTTATTCGCGGCAAACCTTCCAAGGAATTCGGCGAAGTGGAGCCCTCTTACAAGCCAGGGGTAAAACTCGGCGATCTTGCGCCTTCCCTCCCCGATTACGCAATTGAAGCCATTCGCGAAGCCCTGCCGGAATTCGGCAAACAAATTCGCGGATTCGATCGCAAAGACGCGGTGTTAACCGGTATCGAAACCCGTACCTCATCGCCCGTGCGCATTACGCGCGACTACGAGACACTGCAAAGCCTCAACACTCGCGGCCTCTACCCGGCTGGCGAAGGTGCGGGTTACGCAGGCGGCATTTTGTCAGCGGGTGTAGATGGGATCAAAGTCGCTGAAGCCTTGGCCAAGGCAATGCTGGCGGACTTGGGCGGCTAATTTTCCGCCCTTATAACCTGTCACCTAAATATTTAATCCTACAAGTACTATAAGTGCTATTGATTTCAATAGCACTTGCCTACTAGTATGAATGACCATAAGGTTATTTGTGCTGTCTTTCCCGTGCTACCGCTCCTGGCTTTCTCGCTGCTCCCCCGTACGGTCAAAGGAAATAACCCTGGCTCTACCCAATAATTAATAAAATTCGGAGACTGACATGTCCAACAAATTGCTCCCGCTCGGATACGCGGTGGGCCTGCTCGCTTTTAGCTCAGGCCTCGCTGCACAAACCACTAACCCCGGCAATTGCGGCTACACCGTAAATTCCGGACTTTACGCTACCTGGCCCAACCCAACGTCCTATCAGGGCTGGTCCGCCGTGGCGAACAAAACTGGCGAAGTTGCCAAAAGCTTCCAGATATTACTGGATGTAGGCAACACCAGTATTCGCGATGGCTATCAAGCCGAGTACAGTCCCACTGAGGGCGGTTATCTGGTTAACTCGCCTTCATATCTGCAATACCAAACTATTCGCTCGGGCAAAGAATACAAATTTGGTTACATAGGCACAGGTACCTATACGGGAGCAACCGGTTATGTGATTGCGATCAACGGCAAAGCCTGTGATACCGATGCGCCCACCATCAGTTTGAGTGCAAACAAAAAATTATTTACCAGCAACGCCAACATCACACTCGACGCACAAGCAAACGATAACGTTGCGGTACGCAAAGTCGTGTTTGAAGTCAATGGCAAAGTAATCGGCCAGGTTACCAAAGCGCCCTTCACCCTGAGCATTCCGGTCACGAGCACTGACAATGGGCGCCAGGTTTATACCGCCACGGCCTATGACCCCAGCGGCAACAAAACCGCCTCTAATTCGGTGCGCGTATTTACCGCCATTGGCAACCGCTTCTTGGGCTCCGCCGTGGACAAAGCCGCAGAGTTCGATGACCTCCCGTTCTATTTCGATCAACTTACTCCGGGCAACGCCGGCAAATGGGGCAGCGTAGAAGCCACACGTGATGTAATGAAATGGGAAGAGTTGGACAAGGCCTATAACTTTGCCAAAACCAACGGTATGCGCTTCAAAATGCACACCTTGATTTGGGGCCAACAAGCGCCCGCATGGATTACCAGTTTACCGGCCGAAGAACAACTCGCCGAAATTGACGAGTGGATGGCGGAAGTGGCTGCGCGTTATCCGGACTTGGATATGATCGACGTTGTAAACGAGCCACTCCACGCACCGGCCGGTTATCGCAATGCGCTGGGTGGCGCAGGTGTCACCGGCTGGGATTGGGTCATTAAATCCTTTGAAATGGCCCGCAAGCATTTCCCCAATTCGCAGTTGCTGTTGAACGATTATCAAATCCTGATTATGGAATCTTTCACTCAGGACTATTTGAAAATCATTAAAGTGCTACAAGAGCGCGATCTGATCGACGGCATAGGTTTGCAATCTCACTTCCTTGAGCGCGCTGAAAATAGCGTGGTGAAGAAAAATCTGGAAACACTCGCCGCGACAGGTTTGCCAATTTACATTTCTGAATTCGATTTGAATTTCAAAAATGATGCGCAACACGCAAATCGCGTGCGCGATCTGTTCACCATCTTCTGGGATAACCCATCGGTGGTTGGCGTTACCCACTGGGGCCATTTACAAGGTTACATGTGGCGAGAAAATGCTTATTTGATTCGCACCAATAAAACCCTGCGTCCCGGTTTTGAATGGATGCTCTGCTATGTTGCCGGTGGCACCAATTGCGCCGTGCCTTACTATGTTCCAGCCGGTTGGAGCGGCGATGCGAGCGGCATCACCTTGCAAGCCGAAGAATATGATGAGGGCCAAGGCATAATCGCTTCGGGCGACACAGTTTCCTACACCGATAAAGGCGACTGGATTGCCTTCAAAAAAGTGAATTTCCAAAGCGCTTGGGATCAACTCAGCATCACCTATCTGAAAGGTAACGCAGACGTGGGTTCAGTCTCGTTCCATTTGGATAGTTTGGATGCAGCGCCCTTAGTAGAAAAAGAATTGGAATCCAGCGGCGGATGGGGCACTGCGAAAACCCTGACCATGCCATGGCCAGCAGTGAGTGGCCAACACGACGTTTACATTAAATTTAATAATGTCTACGGCGTAGCCAACCTGGATGCAGTGAAATTCCACGCTCCACTAGCCGGCAATGGTTTTGGCCCGAACCTGATCCCCAACGGCAATTTTGAAAGCGGCAGCGCCAGCGGTTGGTTTAGCTGGAATGGCACCATCACCGCCGATACCGCGCTGGCTCATAACGGCAGCTACGCACTGAAACTGAGTAACCGTAACGGCAACGGTCCAGCCGCTTACAGTTTGACCTCGCTGGTTAGCGCAGGGAATAAATATTCAGTGAAACTCTGGGCCAGTATCGCCGGCGCCGCATCGGCCAATATCAACGTCACCAGCAAAATTGGTTGTGCAGGTACTGACACTTACAGCTGGTTGGTAAGCCCGGTAACTGTCAACAATGGTCAATGGGTCGAGTTGTCCGGCGACTTGAATGTGCCCAACTGTGCGCTGACAGACGTGTTGATTTTTGCCGAAGGCCCTGCCGGTGGCATTGATATTTATCTGGACGATGTATCAGTGCGCCAATATGTGAGCAGCAATTTGGTAAGCAACGGCGGCTTTGAAGCGGGCAATGTGAGCGGATGGTCTTCCTGGAATGGAACCGTCGCGGCAAGCACCGAATTTGTAAAATCCGGCACCTACAGTTTGAAATTGAGTAATCGCAGTGGCAACGGCCCAGCGGCATACAACAATTTGAAACCCTTGCTGGAAGCCGGTAAAACCTATTCAGTCAGCATGGCCGTAAGTATTCAAGGTGCAGCAACTGCACCGGTGAATATCACTCGCAAACTCACTTGCGGTAGCAATACCACGTACAGTTGGGTCGCCAACACGGGTGCAGTTACTGAAGGCGCATGGACAACCCTGACCGGCGATTTGGTGATTCCTGCTGACTGTGTGATCAATGACTTTCTGATTTACGCCGAAGGCCCTGCTGGCGGCATTAATATGTTTATCGACGACGTAGTGGTTACTGCTAAATAGTTGTTCGACACCCGAACAAAAAACCCGGTGGAAGTGAAATTCCACCGGGTTTTTTGTTTATGGGCGCACCGATGCTAGAATACACCACTCAATTTACACACCCGCCGCATTCACCCGCAAGATCCCAGGCCGCCATGAAAATCGACGACATAAAAAAACTTCACCAAAAAAAATACCGTTCAGAGTTCGGGCATTTTCTGGTGGAAGGTGAACATTTAATACTGGAGCTAGAGAAAGCAGCGACGAGCAATCCTCTGTTAGCAAAGAGTGAAATATACGCTACCGAAAACTTTCACAACTTTCCCAGCCCTTTTAAAACACACCTAGTCAGCGAAAAGCAGATGGCGCAGATGTCAGACACAAAAACACCCCAGGGGATAGTTGCTGTCGTTCCGATTTTGCCCAAAGTGCCAACGCAAATCGGCAATCAAAAAACGATTTACCTTTACGAAGTTCAAGACCCAGGCAACCTGGGCACCATTCTGCGCAGCCTCGGATGGTTTGGAAATTTTCGCTGCCTCCTCAGCCCGGGTTCTGTTGACCCTTACAACCCCAAGGTAGTGCGCTCCAGCATGGGTGCGATTTTTCACGTACCTATGGAGTTGGATGTTCCATTAGCGGTATTAGCGCAACAATTTAAAACCATTGGTAGTCTGGATATGAATGGAAAACCACTCAGTGATGCCAGTTTTAAAAATTGTGATTGCTATGTGTTTGGCAACGAAGCGCGCGGTGTTCCGCGCGAAGAACTGCAAAAAATGGAGGCACAAGCCTTTACGATTAGTGGATGCGGAGCCATTGAATCCCTAAACCTGGCTTCCGCAGTGAACATGTGTGTTTACGAATTGATGCGCTAAGCGGATAAAGGCCGAACTCGACATACACCAGCGAATACAACGTTAGTGTATAGATCAAACCAGGTTAGAAATCGTAACCGACCGCAAACCGGTAACCGATATTTTGAACAACCAAATTAGAATTTTTTGTTCCGTCATAAACATAATTGCAACTGGACTCACAAATGCCGCCCTCTCGTACGCGCTGCTCGAAGGAAACCTTGGTGTCATCGCCAAAATCAAAATAGTTGGTTTGCCTACCAATATCTAAATACAAATTTTTAGTCGGGTAGAAACGTAAATACACCATATGACTAGCTGAATCTGTGCTGCCATCATAAAAAGTACGCGCACTACTCGCATTCAAACTTAAACGGCTAAACATAACCCAGCGAAAATTAAAGCTCGCACCCGCACCCAATTTATCAAAATCTATGTCCAATGCTTTATGAGCAGAGCGGTACTCGCTATCCAACTGGATCAATGACAACTCGGGAGAAAAATCAATTTGCATGCGTCCGTTAGCATCCAACTTGAATACATGACGCAATGAAGACCGACGAATATCGTAGGAAGCAGCAACCTCGCCCACACCTATCATTTGATACTCAGGCTTATCAGGAAGCCTAGTGTTTCGAATTCTCGCTTCCCCATTCCCCTGCTCCCCAACTGCCGAGCTGACAAAGAGCTTATCGTCAACATTCACGTGCAGGATTTCCAATTGGGTGGCACTACGCCCTGATTTATGATGATGATTTAGCTGCAGTACTCGAGTGTCGGTTGGATTTTCGTAAATATCCAAATCCTGGACACTGCGAGAATTGCCTCCCCAACTACAACCGCCTGCCACCACTGCAAAACAACCTAAAAATACCAATCTCGACTTTTTTAAATCCATTTCGCCTTCCTAAACCTGATAGTAAATTCCGAAGCGGCAGGATATAGGAAACCGGATTAACTCTTCAACACCCAACTAGAATGCGGCGCACATATGAACTATTTTCACTACCCACTTGAAACTACGAAACACTTCGTATAAGTTATTACGAAGAACTACGTAGTAATGGGTATTACTCTTTTTTGGAAGAAAATATGTCAATAACCCCCACCCCGGCTGAATTGGAAATATTGCAAGTACTTTGGCTATTACAAGAAGCCAAAGTACAGACGGTCAACGATAAACTGAGTGAAATCAAACCTGTTGGTTATACAACCACCCTAAAAACCATGCAGATAATGGAACAGAAAGGTTTATTAGGGCGCGAGAAGGATGGCAAAAGCCACATTTATTTTCCGTTAATAGCACAGGCCGACACACAAAGCTCCATGCTGGAAAAATTGTTGCAAAGTGCATTTGGCGGTTCCAAATCGCAATTGGTAATGCATTTGCTTGGCAATAAAAAGGTATCCAAAAAAGAGCTTAATGAAATAAAAGCATTTCTGGATAATATGGATAAATAGCCATGGAAAACGTTGTGCAATTCATGCAGCAAGATTGGATTAACTCGCTTGGCTGGATGCTATTGCACTCTCTATGGCAACACGCCCTAATCGCTTTATCTTGCGCACTAATACTAGCCTGCTACCGGCACGCGAGTGCAAATACTCGTTATCTGGCTGCATTGGCAAGCCTACTGCTAGCGTTATTTACCAGCGCAACTACTTTTTACAGCTACCAAAAAAACAGCACCAACATTGTAATTCACCCAACCCTGGCCGATGAGCCATTATCTCAAATTGAAAACTCCCTACACTGGGGGTTCGTTGATTTTATTAACACTTACATTAACAACATTGCCTTTATTTGGATGCTGGTTGTTGCTGCCATTGGAATTAAGATACTAGTCGATTATCGCTACAGCCAATACTTAAAAAACGACAACCTGACAACAACACCAGAAAAATGGAACTCAATATTCATGGGGCTTGCAAGAACGATTGGCATCTCACGCTCAATTGAACTTCGCATTTCATTGATTACCATTTCCCCTTGCGTTATCGGCCACATCAAACCTGTGGTACTACTCCCTATGAAACTACTGTTATGCATGAGCCAAGAACAAATAGAAGCGATTTTGTTGCATGAACTTGCCCATATCCGCCGCCAGGATTACCTGCTGGGAATAATACAAACACTGATAAAAACCCTCTTCTTTTTCAATCCCTTTTTACTATGGATTTCTTCTCAAATCGATAAGGAACGTGAACATGCCTGTGACGATATTGCTGTAACCATAAATCAAAACCCCATGTTGTTTGCCAATACACTGAAGGAGCTTGCTGAAATGAATACCAATAAAAAAATTGCAATGAATATCAATCACAAAAATTTACTGCTGCAGCGTGTTACTCGCCTGTTTAAAACACAAAAAAACGAATCCGCCATGAAAGCAGGTTCGACAACTGGTCTCGCCATTTTACTCAGCGGGCTATTAATCGCCATTTGTGCCAATGCAACACCAGACAAAATCGATAATAAAATCATCTCCCTTGATGTTGCCAAAATTTCTGCACATGAGGTGATGAAAGAAGTTAATAAGAAATGCGGCACCGCTGAAGTGCTCGCAAAAGCAGATAACGATGAAATAACACTTGTACTGGAAGATATAAGCTGCAAGGATGCAATTAAGCTATTGAAGGACTTTGCCGCAGGTGCCCCAGAATCGCTGTAAACCACAGGCAAGGCATGTATATGTGATGCATACACATACCTTGCACCTGCGCACAACAAAAACCATCTATTTTTTTAACGGGATCGTAGCCACAAGGCCCTTGGATAATAAACCGGGAAACACGCTGTGGTGATTCTCATTGGCTAAAACCTCAACCTTCAAGTTCAATCCTTTATAGTTACGTAAGCGCAATTGCTTTTCCATATCGTGCAAGTCCTTTACCATAGGGTAATAATCGTTTTCCAGCTCACCGACAAACATGGAGACATTTACCGGTAGTTGCGTATGGAATTTCGCGTACTCCTTTTCCATGCTGAACATCACCCGATTGTCGTACCACAACGAAGGACTACCAATGATGTAATCAGTAAAGAGCTCCGGTTTTGTAAAAAGGATATAGGCACCTAACAAACCACCAAATGAATGCCCTACGAACACTTTCTTTTTAGTATCGATACGATATTTTTGCTGCACCAACGGAATGACCTGAGTCTCAATAAAATCCACATACTCCTTGGCGTGACCAGATGCTAATCGACTAGCACTGGAATATCCGCTTTTTTCTATCGGCGAATAGGTAGGGGTATAGTCACGTGTGCGACTAATGCTGCGATCTTCACCTTTTGCGTAAGATATACCCACTACTACCGCTTCCTGTACTACAGCACCGCCCATTAACGCCATTGCACCAGTTGTGACTGGAAATGCGAAACGCGAATCGTTAACCAAAATTAAGGGGTAATTAGTTTTTGAATCGGCATAAGACTGTGGAACTTGAACATAAAGCTCGTAATCTTTATTGTTACTATTCGCATGAACACTCAGAGTTTCAAATTTGGGATATCCAAATGGAGGAAGCTCTGCTGCGATTACTTGACTCGTAAATCCAACTACGCTCATGAAAAGCGGCAAGACATAATCTATTCTTAAGAACATTTAATTCCCTTATTACGATTATTTATTTTCTATAATTCCGGCAGAGATAAACGCCTGATTGAGATAAGTTTCATTTTCTGAAGGATGGCGCAATTCTGCTTCGGGAACACCTTTACTATTAGCAATTGCCGCTACCCTGCCCTGCTTATGAAAGGCAACCGCAGGAAAGCTTTTCGCAATAGGGTCTTTGTAAGCTTGTTGCGGGGAAATAATCTTCCAGCCTTTGCTGCGCAAATGTTGAATCAAATCGCCAACGAATAGAGCAGCCGCATCATTTTCATGCAGCAGCAATACATGCCGTGGTGATCGTTTTAAGGATTTTTTTGCAATTGCATCGTAAAATTCAATCGATTCATACAGACTTTTTACATAAAAGTCCCGCGCCTTTTCATAATTTATGGTTTTCTTTTCTTCCGCCGCTTTGGTAATTAGCGAGCTGATATACCAATCAAAATTATCGATAGTCACGTAGCCATCTTTGTACCCCAACTCCCTAAGTAAATTTTGCAACTGATTAATCTCAGTAAGATCTTTACCGTAATGAAGAAAGGGAAATCGATGGTAATTCAGGACATTAGCAAAGGGTTTCAAAGCCAGATGCGCTTTATAGGCATCCTGCGCATAGGCATTTACGCCTAGTTGATTGGCAGACTGATGGGTAAAGCTATGGCTCGCCAAATGGAAGCCCGCATCAGTGTACTGCGTTAGACGCCCTGCTGTTTGCGGGTTTATATAATCGGCTTTAACAAAGAATAATGCATCGGGCACATCGGCGAGCTTCAGAGCTGCAATTAACTTCTGTGTACGCTCCGCACCCGTCATTAACACTGAATCAGGCGTCGGAGCATCGTCAAAGGTTAGCGAGATTTCGCGGGCAAAACAAATCGATGAAATAACGGCACTCAGCAAGATTAAAAAACGAACAATTACAATCTTCATACAACTTCCTGATTATTATACGATCCATCCTTCAGGCAATAACCCAAAAGAAAACGGGAGCATGTTACAGCAATAAGCTGACATTACTCCCGTGGTATAGTTCACTATCTTTTAATAGATGCAATCAGGGGTGCTTGGGCGGACAATGGTAGCTTTGTTTAATCTCGTCACCATCCACCGAATGCAAATGAACATCAAAGCCCCATAAACGGTGCAAGTGTTTTAAGACTTCCTCGGTGGATTCACCCAGCGGACGGCGATTGTGCATGTAGTGATGCAGAGTCAACGAGCGATCTCCGCGCACCTCTACTTTGTAGACTTGAATATTGGGTTCGCGATTCCCCAGGTTATATTGACCAGCCAGATTTTCACGCAGTTTGCGAAAGCCGCGTTCATTGTGGATTGCATCGACACGAATTTTTTCCTGCTGATCGTCATCAACTATGCTGAACAGTTTTAAATCGCGCATAACTTTAGGGGACAAAAACTGCAGGATAAAACTTTCATCTTTAAAGTTTTTCATCGCGAACTGCAGCGTTTCTTTCCAATTAGAGCCAGCAATTTCTGGAAACCAGGTACGGTCTTCATCGGTAGGATTTTCACACATCCGACGAATGTCACTCATGATCGAAAAACCCAAGGTGTAAGGGTTAATACCGCTAAAATAAGGGTGATCATAAGCAGGTTGAGCAATGACGCCGGTGTGCGACTGCAAAAACTCCATGATAAAGCCATCCGTCACATAACCGCGCGCATGCAGCTCATTCAGTAGCGTGTAATGCCAAAAAGTTGCCCAACCTTCATTCATCACCTGGGTTTGGCGCTGCGGATAAAAATACTGGGCAATTTTGCGCACAATACGGATTACTTCCCGCTGCCATGGTTCCAAAAGGGGTGAATTTTTTTCCAGGAAATAGAGAATGTTTTCCTGCGGCTCTTGAGGGAAACGGGGTTCATTTTTATGTGCATCGGCGTTGGCCGACTTAGGAATAGTTCGCCACAGATCATTTACATGTTTGCGCAAATACTCCTCTCGCTCACTCTGGCGCCGCTCTTCTTCCTGAGCAGAAATAGGATAAGGACGTTTGTATCTATCCACGCCGTAATTCATTAACGCGTGACAGGAATCCAAAATATCTTCAACCGCGCTAATGCCGTAACGTTCTTCGCATTTACTGATATAGTTTTTCGCGAACACCAGATAATCGATAATCGAACTTGCATCCGTCCAGGTGCGGAATAAATAATTACCTTTAAAAAACGAGTTATGCCCATAGCACGCATGAGCGATGACCAGCGTTTGCATGGTCATGGTATTTTCTTCCATTAAATACGCAATACAGGGGTTGGAGTTGATTACAATTTCATATGCCAACCCCATTTGCCCGCGTTTGTAGGAATGCTCAGTACTCAGCAACTGTTTCCCGTACGACCAATGACTATAACCTATAGGCATTCCCACCGATGAATAGGCATCCATCATTTGCTCGGAACTAATCACTTCAATTTGATTGGGGTAGGTATCCAAACCAAACTCTTCCGCCAAACCAGCAAGAACTTGATCCACTTCGCGAATCAAATCAAAGTTCCATTCAGAGGTGGTAAACAGTGGATTTTTCATGCGACCTTCTTATGGAATAGCTCACGGAATACCGGATAAATATCGCCCACACCGCGAATATGCTGTAGTGCAAAACTCTCGGGAAATTGCTCTTGAATCGTTTCGTAAACGCTCCACAATGCCTGATGCTCATTGTTGGTAATTTCTATATAAGAAAAATACTGGCAACTAGGCAGGAGCTCATCCACTAAAATATCGCGGCACACATCAGAGTCTTCACCCCAGTTATCACCGTCGGAAGCCTGGGCGCCATAGATATTCCATTGCTCTGGCGAATAGCGATCTTTGATAATTTCTTGCATCAAGCGCAACGCACTGGATACCACCGTACCGCCAGTCTCGCGCGAATGGAAAAACTCATCTTCATCCACTTCTTTCGCACTGGTGTGATGACGAATAAATACGATTTCTGTTTTTTCGTAATTGCGTTGCAGGAATAAATAAAGAAGGATGAAAAAGCGTTTGGCGATGTCTTTGGTGGCCTGGTCCATTGAACCGGAAACATCCATAATGCAAAACATGACGGCCTTAGAGCGCGGCACTGGTTGCTTGATCATCAAATTGTATTTGAGATCGAAAGTGTCCAACCATGGCACTTTACTGATGGAACGCTCCAGCTTGGCGATCGCCGCAAGCAATTCGTTGTAACGTGCCGAATCGCGCTTTGCCTCCGGAGATTTTTCCAACTCAGCTAACTCTTCTTGCAAGGCCTGTAATTGTCTACGTTTGCCACCGGTCAACGCCAAGCGCCGCATATTGGCAGAACGTAAGGAGCGCACAATATTAATTCGACCCGGCTGCCCCTCGTTGGCAATACCACCGCGCACGGTTTTAAACTCTTCCAAACCCGACAATTGGCGCTTGATCAAATTGGGTAGTTCAAGCCCATCGAACATAAAGTCCAAAAATTCTTCTTGTGAAAGTGTGAATGAAAAGTCATCCATTCCTTCACCGGAATCACTGGCTTTACCGCCGCCGCCCTGCCCCTCGCCACCTTGTGGCCGCGCTATTTTATCGCCTTCCGAGAAATGCTTGTTACCCGGCAGCACGCGCTCATTAAGCCCCCCCTGACCGTGATGAATAATAGGTTCACTAATATCACGCCCGGGAATACTGACCTTACCACCTTTATCAATGTCGGTAATTGAGCGTTCATTAACCGCATCGGATACCGCTTTCTGAATTTGGTGGCGATAACGCCGCAAAAAGCGCTGGCGGTTTACAGCGCTTTTGTTTTTGGCATTGAGACGTCGATCAATTATGTAACTCATAACCCAACCTTAACTTTTTATAAAGCAATAGTGTTTCAGGTTACCTTTGTACTGCCCTTACCTTTCACTTAAACGTTTTGCGTTTTTTCGCTAAGCCCTCTCAGGTTAATTCATCGTTTACTGGGATTTTCTTACCCTCAAATACCATTCAGAAAGCAAGCGCACTTGCTTTTCAGTGTACCCACGCTCCACCATACGCTGGACAAAATCATGATGCTTTTTCTTGTCTTGTACAGACGCCTTGGCGTTAAACGATATCACTGGCAACAAGTCCTCGGTATTTGAGAACATTTTCTTCTCAATCACTATGCGCAATTTTTCATAGCCGCGCCAATCAGGATTTTTTCCCGCATTGCTCGCCTTGGCACGCAACACAAAGTTGACAATCTCATTGCGAAAATCTTTGGGATTACTAATACCCGCCGGCTTCTCAATTTTCTCCAGTTCATCATTGAGCGAAGAGCGATTGAGTATTTCTCCCGTTTCCGGATCGCGATACTCCTGATCCTGAATCCAGAAATCCGCATAAGTCACGTAGCGATCAAAAATGTTTTGACC
Source organism: Cellvibrio sp. KY-GH-1 (assembly GCF_008806975.1). NCBI lineage: Bacteria > Pseudomonadati > Pseudomonadota > Gammaproteobacteria > Cellvibrionales > Cellvibrionaceae > Cellvibrio > Cellvibrio sp. KY-GH-1. The sequence goes on along the minus strand of NZ_CP031728.1, from coordinate 5,634,110 downwards.
ATATTCTGCATAGGATTCCAGATACGCGGTTTGGATTTCTTTACCAATAAAGTCCACATATTTAGGCGAAATGAATTCTTTTAAGGCATTCAGGTATTTATCCTGCACCTCTTTGGGGAATTGTTCCTGCTCGATTTGTTGTTCCAGCACATACATCAGGTGTACGGGGTTAGCGGCGATTTCAGTTGGATCAAAGTTAAATACCTTGGATAAAATTTTGAACGAGAATCGCGTTGACAGTCCATTCATTCCTTCATCCACACCAGCCGCATCTTTATATTCTTGCAAGGACTTTGCACGTGGATCCGTATCTTTCAGGTTTTCACCATCATAGATACGCATTTTAGAGTAGATGTTGGAGTTTTCTGGTTCTTTAATACGCGATAACACGGAAAATTGCGCAAGCATTCGCAATGTGTCCGGCGCACAAGGTGCCTTGGACAAGGAAGAGTGTTGCAGCAATTTTTCGTAGATTTTCATTTCCTCGGTAACCCGTAAACAGTAAGGCACCTTGACGATGTAAACACGGTCAATAAATGCTTCATTGTTTTTGTTGTTGCGGAAGTTTTGCCATTCAGACTCGTTAGAGTGCGCAAGAATGATCCCGTCGAACGGAATTGCTCCCAAGCCTTCCGTACTATTGAAATTCCCCTCCTGCGTTGCCGTTAACAACGGGTGCAACACCTTGATGGGAGCCTTGAACATCTCTACGAATTCCATTAACCCCTGGTTAGCGCGACACAGGCCACCACTAAAGCTATAAGCATCTGGGTCGTTTTGTGGAAACTCTTCCAATTGACGAATATCAACCTTACCCACTAGCGAGGAAATATCCTGATTATTTTCATCACCCGGTTCAGTTTTGGTAATCGCTATCTGGTTCAGTATGGAAGGAAAAACCTTTACCACTTTGAACTGGGTAATATCACCCCGAAACTCTTGTAAACGTTTTGCCGCCCAAGGTGACATGATAGATTTAATGTAGCGGGGAGGAATGCCATAGTCTTCCTGCAGGATTTTGCCATCTTCTTCCGGATTAAATAGCCCTAATGGCGATTCAAATACCGGTGAGCCTTTGATGCAATAGATCGGCATTTTTTCCATCAATGTTTTTAGCATCTCCGCCAGTGATGATTTACCGCCACCTACCGGCCCTAAGAGATAAAGAATTTGTTTCTTTTCCTCCAGTCCCTGTGCAGCATGTTTGAAAAACGACACAATTTGCTGGATCGATTCTTCCATACCATAAAACTCGCCAAACGCTTTGTACCGTTTGATGATTTTATTGGAAAAAATTCTACTGAGGCGAGGATCTTGAGAAGTATCAACCAACTCCGGGTCACCAATGGCCATCAACATACGTTCTGCAGCCGAGGCATAAACACTGGGGTCTTTTTTGCAGAGTTCGAGATACTCCTTAATCGTTAACTCTTCCTGCTGGGTAGCTTCAAAACGTTCGCGATAATGACTGAATATACTCATAATCTACCTCGGGTTAGCGATTAAAGCGGTAAGCACAGATCAATAAGACAGCAATTAATTCAAGTTATTCCCACTTTGGAAAATGCGGTAGCTCGTTATCCCTAAGCATAGCCCTAAATTTCTCAAGTATTAAAAGTAATAACAATTAATTGACTGATTTCTCGTTAAGCTTTTACACTCAAAAAACGCGCCAAGTAATGCATCTATTTATGTAAATTTTTGCGCTACACTGGGTAATCATCAAATTCACAGAGGCCAAACGCCTTTAGGCTTACGTTTTATAAATTCATGATTTCTATCCCTTGGCTCAGTACTGACAATCTGCAATTTCCACCTCCCGTGTACGCACTGGAAGACCCCAATGGATTGTTAGCTGTTGGTGGAGATCTTTCCCCGGAACGGATACTTGCGGCTTATCACCAGGGAATTTTTCCGTGGTTCAATCCGGGTGATCCGATTTTGTGGTGGAGCCCCAGCCCGCGCACAGTGATTTATCCAGAACAACTCCATATTTCCAAAAGTCTGCGCAAATTGCTGCGCAAAGAAATTTATCGTGTAACCTTTGATAATTGTTTTGAAAATGTTATGCGCGCTTGCGCGGGACCACGCGACTACGCCGATGGAACCTGGATTAGCGAGGAAATTATCGCTGGCTACACTGCCCTGCATCATCGCGGCTTTGCGCACTCCGTTGAAGTCTGGCAGGAAAATCAATTAGTTGGCGGACTTTATGGGATGGCGTTAGGGCGGGTATTTTTCGGCGAGTCCATGTTTAGTCGTGCGGACAACGCTTCCAAATTCGGTTTTGCTCATTTGGTCAGGCAATTACGCCAGTGGGATTTCCAGCTGATCGATTGTCAAGTCGCCAACGATCACTTATTTAGTTTGGGCGCAGTCGAAATTCCCCGTGAAGAGTTTCAAAAAATACTGGTAAACTTTGTTCATCAGCCGAGTGTGTCTTCCCAACCCTGGTCAACTTTGGCAATTACCCCTTGGGAATAACCGGATTTGCGCGAGGCGGTCATGTCCGACTTATCAACATTAAAATTATTTGCCACTCAGCCACACCCCTGCAGTTATCTGGATGGGCAGGAAGCCACTACGGTTTTTGTCGATCCGGATGCGAAAATAGATCCATCGCTTTACACCCAATTATCACAGTTGGGATTTCGTCGCAGTGGAGCCCACTTGTATCGTCCGCAGTGCTTGCGTTGCCAGGCCTGTGTTTCCTGCCGAATTCCCGTTAAATTATTTAGACCCAATCGCACTCAACGTCGGTGTTTACAGCGCAATAACGATTTAGCGCTACATATCACCTATAACATCAATACCGTTGAGCATTACAACCTCTATGCGCGATACATCGAAGGGCGCCATCAGGATGGCGATATGTATCCTCCATCCGAGGAGCAATATAAAGCGTTTCTCACCAGCGAATGGGGCATTACCCAATACATAGAACTGCGTCACGAAGGCAGGTTGATAGGTCTTTCTGTTTGCGATCAATTGGGGGATGGTTTATCAGCCGTCTATACCTTTTACGATCCCGCCGAAGAGCATCGCAGCCTGGGCAAGTTCGCAATTCTGGCGCAGATAGACAAAGCACGAACCATGGATCTGGATTACCTCTATTTAGGATACTGGATTAAGGATTGTGAGAAGATGAACTATAAAACCCAGTATCGCCCCCTGGAACTGCTCGTAAACCGTCGCTGGATGCGGCTTAACTGAGCAATTAAATCCTCATTTTCACCAATACAGGCCGAAAGCAGCGGCAAAACCCGCTTTTCTACCTTATTCCACTTGGCGGCTCTGGTTAATTAAGGCACAATTCACGCCTATTTTTTTACCCCCCTCTATTACCTTGCCGTGATAGACAAGAACTATTGAAACCCTGAGGAAGCTGCCGCATGGCAAAAGACGATTGCATTGAATTTGACGGTGAAGTGGTTGATACCCTCCCCAACACCACCTTTCGCGTAAAACTGGAAAATGGACATGTGGTAATTGCCCACATCTCTGGCAAGATGCGCAAAAACTACATCCGCATTCTGACAGGAGATAAGGTCAAGGTTGAGATGACTCCCTATGACCTGACCAAAGGCCGAATTACCTATCGCGCCCGCTAATACCCAGAACTTCTCGCTTCCAAAAAAGCAGTTACGCAAAAACAAAAAGCCGCACTCACGTGCGGCTTTTGCGTTCTAACAATGACAACAATTTAATCAGGCTGGCTGCGCAGCCTGCTTGGCTTTGACCTCGATAGTGATTTTATCCTCTATCGGATCAACATCTACATCTACTGTTCCACCACCACTAGATAAGGTTCCGAAAAGGATCTCCTCCGCCAGGGGCTTTTTAAGCTTGTCTTGAATTAAGCGAGCCATTGGGCGGGCTCCCATTTTCACATCATAACCATGAATCGCCAGCCACTCACGAGCTTCATCACTAATTTCCAGAGTGACATGCTTATCATCCAGCTGGGTCTGTAACTCCATCAGGAACTTGTCAACCACAGTTTTAATGGTATTCAACGTCAGAGAAGCAAACTGCACAATCGCATCCAGACGGTTGCGGAATTCAGGCGTAAACATTTTCTTGATAGCTTCCATACCGTCAGTAGCGTGATCCTGATGAGTGAAACCTATCGAGGCACGACTCATCACCTCCGCACCGGCGTTAGTAGTCATAATCAAAATTACGTTGCGGAAATCCGCCTTGCGCCCATTGTTGTCAGTAAGGGTGCCGTGATCCATAACCTGCAACAGCAAGTTGAAAACCTCTGGATGCGCCTTCTCAATCTCATCCAGCAACAAAACGCAGTGCGGTTGCTTGGTGATTGCATCCGTTAACAATCCACCCTGATCAAACCCCACATAACCAGGAGGCGCACCAATCAAGCGCGATACCGTGTGACGCTCCATATATTCAGACATATCAAAGCGTACCAACTCCATCCCCATGCATTTAGCAAGTTGACGACAAACTTCCGTTTTACCTACGCCCGTAGGACCAGCAAACAGGAAGGAGCCAATTGGCTTTTCTGCCGAACCCAGCCCTGCTCGTGACAATTTGATGGCTGTGGCCAAGGTGTCAATTGCCTCATCCTGGCCAAACACAGTCATCTTCAAATTCTGATCAAGTTTGCGCAATTGCTCTTTATCAGAAGAAGACACACTTTTTGGAGGTATGCGCGCAATTTTGGCAACCACATTTTCTACATCAGTAACACCAATCGTTTTCTTACGTTTGCTTGGCGCAAGCAATTGTTGGTACGCCCCTGCTTCATCAATTACATCAATCGCCTTGTCCGGTAAGAAACGGTCATTGATATAGCGCTCGGCCAGTTCCGCGGCTGCACGCAAAGCGGCATCGGTGTAACGCAAGTTGTGATGCTTTTCAAAACGGCTCTTAAGCCCTTTGAGAATCTGATAGGTTTCATCGACTGTTGGCTCATTCACATCCACCTTCTGGAAGCGGCGAGAGAGCGCACGATCTTTATCAAAAATTCCGCGGAATTCCTGATAGGTCGTGGAGCCCATACAGCGAATTTCGCCGGATGATAGCAATGGTTTCAACAAGTTAGAGGCATCCATCACACCGCCCGATGCAGCACCGGCACCAATAATGGTATGAATTTCATCGATAAATAAAATCGAATTTTTTTGCTTCTTCAGTTCATTTAACAAGCTTTTGAAACGCTTTTCGAAGTCGCCACGATACTTGGTCCCAGCTAACAAAGCCCCCATATCCAACGAAAATACAATGCTGTCTGCCAGGGATTCAGGAACATCACCATCAACGATACGTTTGGCCAACCCCTCTGCAATCGCCGTTTTTCCTACACCCGACTCCCCAACCAGCAAAGGGTTGTTTTTACGGCGGCGAGAGAGAATCTGGCAAACGCGCTCCACCTCAAACTCGCGCCCCACTAACGGATCGATCCGCCCTTGCATCGCTGCTTCATTGAGATTGGTAGCAAAATTTTCCAACGGACTTTGTGCGGCGGATTCGCCTGTAGCAGATTCCTCGTCCTGCCCTTCTTGCGAATTATGGTGATGATCACTGCTGTGATCATTATTGCCAGCCACTTTGTGAATACCGTGAGTGATGAAGTTGACCACATCTATTCGGGCAATGCTTTGTTGTTTCAGGTAATAAACGGCCTGGCTTTCTTGCTCACTAAAGATAGCCACCAATACATTTGCACCAGTAACTTCTTGTTTGCCGGAAGATTGAACATGGAATACTGCGCGTTGCAGTACGCGCTGGAACCCGAGTGTTGGCTGGGTTTCACGCTCGCTGTCATTTTCAGGGATAAGTGGAGTGGTGGAATCGACAAACTCGATTAATTCTTTGCGTAAACTAATTAAATCAGCACCGCAAGCGCGTAATACATTTGCCGCCGAATCATTATCGATGAGCGCGAGTAACAAATGCTCAACGGTCATGAATTCGTGTCGCTTGGAGCGCGCACCTTTGAAAGCAAGATTTAAGGTTACTTCCAGATCTTTACTTAACATTGCGCCTACCCTCTTCTAACCAACAAAAATAACTTCTTTACGACTTACTGCTCATCTTCAACCGCTTCAATTTCACATAACAGCGGATGTTGATTCTCTCTTGCATATTGATTCACTTGCGCCGCTTTAGTTTCAGCAATATCACGAGTATAGATACCACAAACTGCTTTGCCGTGAACATGTACCGTTAACATCACATGGGTAGCTTTTTCGCGCGACATGGAAAAAAACACTTCCAAAATTTCCACCACGAAATCCATGGGTGTGTAGTCATCATTCAGTAATACCACCTTGTACATAGGTGGCCGCTTTAACTTGGGTTTTGATGTTACTACAGCAAGACCGCCATCCGATTCATCGGCAGAATTGTCATCATCTTTACCTAAGGTTAGTTGAAGCTTGTGGAGATTGCCCATAGAGATTTAATACAAAATAAAAAATGATTGGATGTTTAAACGTATTGTAACCCATCGGCATAACAAGCCCTAATCCATCCCAATCGACGCAAATACAGGATAAATGCTTGACTTTGGGTCAATTGTTGGATAAAAAAAGAGCGCCGATGCACATTAATACGGCACTTTGCTTAGATTGGGGCACTTATCGCAAATAACAATAAAATACTTGGCCGCTTAAAAGCATAAGTTAAATGCACTAGTCCCTCTAGGTAAATCTCTCGTCCATGACCCCGAGCAATTGCAGTACTTGGGACAATAATAACGACAGTGATGTTTTTCAAGGGCATCACTCGGGCAGAAGGATTCCAAATCATGCCAACAGGCACAGTCAAATGGTTTAATAACGCAAAAGGTTACGGCTTTATTCTTGCGGATGAAGGCGGTGAGGACTTATTTGCACACTATTCAGCCATAACCATGGAGGGTTATAAGACCCTCAAGGCGGGCCAACAGGTAACTTTCGAGATAACTAAAGGGGATAAAGGGCTCCACGCAGTCAATATCTCTGCACCAGCCAATGCCAGCCCGCAATTTAGCGAACGAACAAACCCTATTCCTGCGTGAAATAGCGCCTCAACGTAATTAATATGCAAAAAAAAGCCTCTCGTGTTTCCACCAGAGGCTTTTTGTAGAGCAATCCGACTAAGGCTGAACTTTGCTTAGCTCAAGCTTGCCAATGCGGCGTTAAAGGTTGCACTTGGACGCATGGCCGCCGATGTTTTTGCAAAATCCGGGTGATAGTAACCACCTAACTCCACAGTCTTACCGCCCGCTGCAATCAATTCAGCAACAATCTTGGTTTCATTCTCGGTCAAGGTCTTGGCCAATGGAGCAAATTGCGCCGCTAGCGCAGCATCGTCAGTTTGAGCTGCAAGAGTCTGGGCCCAATAGAGCGCAAGATAGAAATGACTACCGCGGTTATCAAACTCACCTACCGCACGGCCTGGCGACTTATTGTTGTCGAGGAACAAACCATTCGCCTGATCCAGCGCTTTAGCCAGCACTTTAGCTTTGGCATTGCCGGTAATGTTGCCGTAGTGATCCAACGACTCCGCAAGGGCCAGGAACTCACCGAGGGAATCCCAACGCAGGTGACCTTCTTCCACAAACTGCTGTACGTGCTTGGGTGCAGATCCACCAGCGCCAGTCTCAAACAGACCACCACCATTCATCAGTGGAACGATCGAGAGCATTTTTGCAGAGGTTCCCAATTCCATAATCGGGAACAAATCGGTCAAATAATCACGCAGCACGTTGCCGGTCACGGAAATAGTGTCTTTACCTTCACGGATACGATCCAACGAGAATTGGGTCGCCTCTTCCGGGGTTTTGATATGGATTTCCAAACCGCTAGTGTCGTGATTTTTCAGGTAAGTATTTACCTTGGCAATCAACTGCGCATCATGCGCACGCGCGGGGTTCAACCAGAATACTGCAGGAGTGTTAGAGGCGCGAGCACGGTTAACAGCCAGCTTTACCCAATCCTGGATTGGAGCATCTTTTACTTGGCACATACGCCAAATATCGCCCTGCTCCACCGCTTGCTCCAACAAAACTTTACCAGTGGCATCAACTACGCGCACAACGCCATCTGCGGGGATTTGGAAAGTTTTATCGTGTGAGCCGTATTCTTCAGCGGCTTGCGCCATCAAACCTACGTTAGGCACGCTACCCATGGTTTTTGGATCGAAAGCACCGTGCTTTTTACAGTCATCAATAACGACCTGATAAACACCCGCGTAACAACGATCTGGAATACAAGCTTTGGTGTCCTGCAGTTTGCCTTCGGCATTCCACATTTTGCCTGAATCGCGAATCATCGCCGGCATGGAGGCATCAACAATCACGTCACTTGGAACATGGAGGTTAGTAATACCCTTATCGGAATTTACCATTGCTAATTGTGGACGGGTTGCATAAAGCGCTTTAATGTCCGCTTCAATTTCTGCTTGCTTGTCCGCTGGCAAAGATTTGATCTTGGTATAAAGATCACCAATTCCGTTATTTACATCTACAGCCAGCTCGGCCAGAACAGCAGCGTGTTTCTCCAGCACTGGAGCGTAATAAACGGACACGAAATGGCCAAAGATAATTGGGTCGGACACTTTCATCATGGTCGCTTTCAGGTGAATTGAAAGCAACACGCCAGTATTTTTAGCATCTTCAATTTGTGCAGCAATGTATGTACGCAAGGCTTTTTTGCTCAGAACCGAAGCGTCGATAATTTCGCCTGCCTGAACTTTGGTAGTTTCTTTCAGCACTTTGGTGCTGCCATCTTTACCCACCAGTTCGATTTTGACAGTGCCGGCTTCAGCAACAGTGGTAGATTTTTCGCTACCGAAGAAATCGTTGGCATCCATGTGAGCAACATGGGATTTGGAATCTGCAGCCCAAGCACCCATTTTGTGGGGGTTTTTACGCGCGTAATTTTTTACCGACAAAGGCGCACGACGGTCAGAGTTACCTTCACGCAGAACCGGGTTTACCGCTGAACCTTTGATTTTATCGTAGCGGGATTTTGCATCTTTTTCCGCGTCATTCGTTGGGTTTTCCGGGTAATCTGGCAGGTTGTAACCTTGGGATTGCAATTCTTTAATCGCCGCTTTCAACTGCGGAATAGACGCACTGATATTTGGCAGCTTAATAATGTTCGCTTCTGGCGTGGTCGCTAATTGACCTAACTCCGCCAGATGGTCACCGATACGCTGTGCATCGGTTAGGCGCTCAGGGAAGGCGGCAATGATGCGGCCTGACAGAGAAATATCGCGGGTTTCAATCACTACACCGGAAGACTTGGTGTATGCCTGAACAATCGGCAAGAGGGAATAAGTGGCAAGAGCGGGGGCTTCGTCGGTTTGGGTGTAGATAATTTTTGAATCTGTCATTTAAAGATGGCTCCATCAATTCATGCGGCTCGGCCTTGTGAGCTCTACCATTTACGAGTATGAAAATTTAGAAAAAGAGCCCCGCCACAGGGAACAACTACCCCTTGCCAGAGCGTCGGCGATTCTACACCTAAGGCGGCGTTTATGCATGGGTTATGTTGCTTTGGCGATAAGGCCAATCTCGGATAAAATCCCGCTTTTGTTAGCCCCTGATTTTGGTATCTGTGTGTTATGGCCTCACTAATTCTGTTCAATAAACCTTTTGGCGTGCTCTCCCAATTCACCGATGGCGAGGGGCGCCCAACGTTGAAGGACTATATCAAGATTCCCCATGTATACCCGGCGGGGCGCCTGGATCACGATTCAGAGGGATTATTACTTTTAACTGATGACGGTCAGTTGCAACATCACATTGCTCATCCAGCACACAAACTGCCTAAATCTTATTGGGTTCAGGTAGAGGGCGCCCCAAATAGTTATGCACTCACCAAGTTACGCCAAGGCGTGGAACTCAACGATGGAATGACGCAACCCGCCGAGGTGCGTTTGATTCCCCCGCCGAAACTATGGGAGCGGAACCCACCCATTCGTGAACGAGCCAATATACCCACCCAGTGGATGGAAGTTGTGATTACGGAGGGACGTAACCGCCAGGTACGCCGAATGACTGCTGCCGTAGGCCACCCGACCCTGCGTCTTGTAAGGGTAAAAATCGGCAACTGGACACTTGAAGGTATTGAGCAAGGTAAATACAAAGTCGAAACCATTCATTTACCTAAAACATCAGCCACTCAACACGTTCGTCCTAAACAAAGTCAGTCGCAAAAGCAGGCAGATAAAATCAGTAAAGGGGCGTCCACAGGCCGCGGTATCAATGCCTCTCAAAAAATGACTGACAATCAGGGAAGCAAGAAATCAGGAGGGCAAAATCAAGCGGCAACAACTCCTGCGCGCAATAAGGTGGCAACCAAGGACACACAAGCTAAATCGCCAACCAAAACACCTAACACAACAAACCAAACACTAGTGATTCAAAAACCAAAACGAAAAATTACACTCACCCCCAAGTAATTTTTACACCTGCATCTCCTCCCCCCAAAATTAAAGGCGCCAATTGCGCCTCTAATTTTTTCAAATGAACTCCAATTAACGTGAGCTAACCATAAGTAAAGGTCAAGCCTTTCTCCCGGTAATCGCGTAGACGTATCCCATGAGTCCCATCGCACAATGCACGTTTAATTAAGTGGGTTTTATCAAGGGTTTTTTGCTCGACATCCACAAGATTAAGGATCAATTCCTTTTCCAACGGCTTATTCAAATCTTTAACCACAATAATTTTAGGCAAATGACGATAGCGGTAGTTGGTTTCCAGAACGATTCCCACCAATCCATTGATGAGCTCAACAATACTACCGGGAGGATAAAGGCCGACGCATTTAATGAACTCGAGAGCGAGACGCTCATCAAAATGCTTACCGCGTTCATCAAAAATTCGTTTGAGCGCATCGGTTCCTGGAATCGCACGCGAATAACAGCGATCCCCCGTCATTGCATCATAAGCATCAACAATAGCGATAATTCGCGCAAAATCAGAAATACCTGCAGCCTTCAGCTTTCGCGGATAGCCGGAACCATCAACACGTTCATGGTGGCTGTAGGCAACGTCTACCGTTGCATTGGGAATACCCGGTGACGACATCAACAAGTTGCGACCATGCACAGTATGGGCCTTGATGATATTAAATTCTTTATCAGTCAGTTCTTCACGCTTGTTAAGCACATTCGAGGGAACACGCATCTTGCCTACGTCGTGTAATAACCCGCACAAGCCTAATTTTTCCAGCTCCGACTCACTCATGCCTAAGTGACGGCCAAAAGCAATCGAGAGAATGCACACGTTGAGGCAATGCTCGGACGTATATTCATCCTCATTGCGCATACGCGACATCCAGATAAGAGCGTCCGGGTTCCGCAATATACTACCCACACAATCTTTAACCGTTGACTTTGCTTGTTCTGTATTAACCACCCCTCCAAGGCGGGCATCATCTAGCAGGGATTTGGTAAGCTTTTTAGCTTCGCGAAAAACCCCTAAAGCAGCTTGATGCTCCTTTTGGGCGTCGATTTTGTTGATGTAGGATTTAACTTTCGGAATGGGAGGACCAGCGACACCCCGCTCCTCCGGGGGAATCCACTCTTCGCGCACCGCATCTATCCAGACATGTTCAGAGTATTCCGCTACGGCGTCTATATCATCCAGGCTTTCAATCATAAAGCCTTGCATCAGAAACGGTGTTTCCTGCCAGTCGCGATCAAGCCTGGACACAAACATGCCTATTTTCAGCTCTGAGATGTGGATTTTGATAGTACTCAGACGCTTATCCACATAGCCCGGCTTTACTTCTTGCCGATCCAAAGAAACCTCACTTTGCTGTTGTTATTATTACTGCGGAGCGCCGTATATTAAGAAAGAAATGATGCGTAAATCACTCATCGATGGTTGAATCATAGCTGCTTTTGAAAGCGTTAACATTAAACAAAAAGCTATCAAAAAAAAACGTTTTATTACTTTATGCTAACTTAAGCGACAACAATTCAACTAATGAATTGGTGTAAAAATGGGTTTTTACAGGGAAAAACATCAAGAGATTTTAGCCAAATCCCATAGCCGGTTCATTTCATGAATAGAGGTTTCCTCCAGGGGTTGGCCCACACTTTTTTCAATAAAATGAAAGCGATACTCAAACTTCTGATTGGCGAGGCGCAAGGCCTGCTCCGGATCAATTTTCATATAACGCGCTATATTCACCGCCGCAAACAACAGATCACCCAGCTCCTCCTCCAGAGCTTGCCGGTCTCCCGAGTCCAACTCTGCCTCAACTTCCAGTAATTCTTCCCGCACCTTGGCAATGGGACCGTAAACATCATCCCAATCAAAGCCTACACTAGCCGCCCGCTTTTGAAGTTTCGCCGCACGACTTAGCGCTGGCAGGTTCAATGGAATATCGGCCAACAACCCTTGCACCCCTTTGGCTTCACGCTCCTGTTGCTTGATAGCCTCCCAGCGAGCTTTTACATCGCCCGGCAAGGTGTTGCGATTATCGACACGGCTTTGCAAGGTACCCTCAGGAAACACATGAGGATGGCGGCGGATTAGTTTAGCCGCCAGATCCGACACAACTCCCTCAAATTCAAAGCGGTCTTCTTCTTTACCGAGCTGGCTATAAAAGACAACTTGAAACAGTAAATCTCCCAGCTCTTCTTTCAAATGAACGAAGTCCTGCTTTTCTATTGCATCCACAACTTCATAAGCCTCTTCAAGCGTAGAAGGAGCGATGCTAGCGTAATCCTGTTTGATATCCCAAGGACAACCAGATTCCGGATCTCGGAGGCGCGCCATCAAATACAGCAAATCATCCAGGGAATATTGTGCGGTCATAATTAAGGTAAGAGCCAAAAAGTTAATGCTTGCGCCGGGCAGAGGCGATGTTAGGCAGCTGATTGAGTTTGGTGAGTATGCGACTTAGTTCGTCGAAGCTGCGAATCTCGACCGTCACCTGCATGTCTACCGTATTTTTGCGCTTATCCGATAAGGTTTGCAACGCAATAATATTGATGCGCTCCTGATCCAGTAGCGTAGTAATATCCTTCAACAAGCCGTAACGATCATAAGCCTCAATCACTACATCTACCGAATAGAAGCTTTGTGGTGCATCACCCCACTCCACCTTAATAATGCGCTGGGGTTCGTCGGTTTGCAGCTGCAAAATATTGGAACAATCCTGGCGGTGAATGGATACCCCTTTTCCCAGCGTTATATAGCCGGTAATTGCATCACCGGGTACCGGGTTACAACAGTGGGCAATCTGGGTAAGCAAGTTACCCACACCTTCGATATAAAAATCAGAATCTTTTTTCGGGCGCGGTGTTTTGGCCTTGAAGGGAATTAGTGGCTGTTGCGGATCAGCCTCATCCAATTGTTTCTGGGCGGCATTTAATACCTGCCCAACACCGATATCACTAGCCCCCACTGCTGCGTATAAATCATCGAGCGAGTTAAAACGCAGTTTTTTCGCCAGCTCTTCAAAATCCAGATCCAGCAATGCCAAACGTTTGAACTCACGATCCAGCAGCGCTTGACCTTCGGCGATATTTTTATCGCGCGCCTGCTGCTTAAACCAATGTTGGATTTTGGCGCGAGCGCGCGGTGTATTCACATAGCCAAGCGCAGCGTTAAGCCAATCGCGACTGGGCGATTCCAATTTGCCGGTGAGGATTTCCACCTGATCAGCATTTGTCAATTGATAGTTGAGAGGCACTATGCGGTTATTAACCTTGGCGCCGCGGCAGCGATGGCCGACATCTGTATGGATTTTGTAGGCGAAATCGAGTGGCGTTGCAGTACGAGGCAAATCCACTACATGGCCTTCCGGCGTGAATACGTAGATACGATCCTGATTGACGGAGCGCAGATCTTCCTGCAGTTGCGCGCTGTCACCGCCAAGTTCTTCATGCCACTCCAGTACTTGACGCAACCAGGATATTTTTTGCTCGTAGGCATCCTGTGTGGATTTGGTATCTGTGCCCTTATAGCGCCAGTGGGCGCAAACTCCCAGCTCCGACTCCTCATGCATTTCATGGGTGCGAATCTGGATTTCCAAAACCTTGTTTTCCGGGCCCCAAACCGCCGTATGCAGCGAGCGATAGCCATTTTCTTTGGGTGAGGCGATATAGTCATCAAATTCGTGGGGGATGTTGCGCCATAAGCTATGAACAATACCGAGCACGGTATAGCAATCGCGAATACTCGGCACCAGGATGCGCACGGCGCGTATATCGTAGACTTGGGAAAAGGGAATTCCCTTGCGCTGCATCTTCCGCCAAATGCTGTAGATATGCTTCGCGCGGCCGCCAACAGTACCTTCAATATCGGCCTTTTTTAATTCGCCACGCAAGAGATTGAGCAAATTGTCGATATATTCCTGGCGAGCCAGCCGACGCTCATCCAGCAACTTGGCAATACGTTTGTAATCATCCGGTTGCAGATACCGGAAAGACAAGTCTTCCAACTCCCACTTGATATGCCCAATTCCTAATCGATGGGCCAGCGGAGCGTATATATCGGCCACCTCACGCGAGACCTGACGTCGGCGATCGGGCTCTGCATTTTTGACCGAACGAATAGCGCAGGTGCGCTCAGCCAGTTTAATCAGCGCAATACGCACATCATCCACCATGGCCACCAACATCTTGCGGATTTTCTCCGCCTGTTCAGTGGCTTGGGAACCAAGTACCTTTTCCTCTTCATTGCGCTGGTAGCTAATTGCCGCCATACGCAGTACGCCTTTGACCAGTTTACCAACAGTTTCGCCAAACTCTTCCTGAACATCTTTCAGGGTAATTTTGTGCTCGCGTACAGCGCGGTAGAGAATCGCAGCGACCAATGCATCCTGGTCTAACTGCAAATCAGCGAGGATTTCAGCCATTTCCAGGCCGATCCGAAAACAGGAAAACTCCTCCCCCCAGTTATGATCGTCATCTGCATGAATATCGACTAACGACAGGCTTTTTTCCGCCGCGCGACGAAGTTCGGCGCGATTGGTTTCCACCTGCAAGTGGGAGTGGTTGAGCCGGTCGATCCAGGCATCTATATCGACCTTGCCGTCAGCGGCTATGGGGTGATCTGCTCTGACTTTAACCATAACGTCTACTTCAACAATTCGGGGTTGTTTTATTGTTTTGTTGTAAATCGTGTCGCCAAAAATAGCAATTTAGCCGACACAATAAGCCCATCACTTAAGCAAAAACAACGCCATTGACTCTACATGGCTGGTGTGGGGGAACATGTCCAATACTCCGGCGGCATCCAATTGATAGCCAGCTTCGGCCAAAATTGCGGCATCACGCGCCAAGGTCGCCGGGTTGCAACTCACGTAGACAATTCGCTTGGGCGAAAGTTGCTTGGTTGCGACCCACTGCTTGATGGCGGTGACCACCTCTTTTGCACCATCACGGGGCGGATCGAGCAAAATTGCTGCAATTTCATGCTCTTTTCCACCAGCCAGCCGTTGCCACTGAGTATGGGTCATATCAGCGAGGTTCGCGGCAATAAATTTTGCATTGGCGATACCCAGTCGCTCGGCATTTTCACGCCCCCGCACCACCATGGACTCCACCGCTTCAATGCCAATTACCTCATGACAAACCCGCGCCATTGGTAAGGTAAAGTTTCCTATGCCGCAAAACAAATCCAATACTCGCTCATGGGGTTTCAAATTTAAAAGCGCGAGCGCCTGTGCCACCATCTCTTCATTTACACGAGGATTCACCTGCGTAAAGTCTTGTGGATGAAAACTCAGCGGCAAATCACCCAAACGATAATTCATTCGTGGATTACAGCTATTTGCATCCAGGTCGGTAAGCCCAATATTGCCGTTAGGCTCCAGCCACACGTTGCACAAATAGGCTTGCGCAAATTGCGCGAGGCTTTGCAAATCTTGTTCAGTTAATTTTTTGGTGTGACGCACAATAACCGCAGATTCATCGCCGCCGCGCACCAATTCGATATGCGTCACTGCTTTCGCGGAGCGCAATTGCTCCAGCCAATGTTGCAATGGTGTGATCAGTACATTTAATTCCGGAGCCAGCACCAAACAATTCTGAATTGCCGCAATCGTTTTGCTTTGCTGCTGACGAAATCCGAGGCTGACACTATCATCATTTTCATACCAAACACCCAAGCGCGCACGGGTGCGATACCCACTATCCGCAACACGCACCGCAGCGAGAATACGTTTTGGCGTTACCTTGCCCCAATGCTGTAACTGCTGCTCCAGCGCCTGTTGCTTCAAGTTAATTTGCGCTTCAGGTTTAACATGCTGCAACTGACAACCGCCACACTCGTGATAATGCACACAAGGCGGCTCAATACGATCGTTAGATGATTCAATTATCTGGTCGACACGCGCCTCGACAAAACGTGGATGCTCCTCTACCAAACGCGCACTGACACGCTCACCAGGCAAAGCACCTTGAATGAAAAGTGTTTTACCATCCAAATTTGTTAAACCGCGACCATCGTGGCTCCAACGTTCAATGGTGAACTCGCCTAAACGCTTATTAATTTGCGGCAGAATTTTTTCTGCCGCGCGCGGAGCATTCATACGTGGAGTGTCATCGCGCACATAGACAGGCTCGCCAATTTTCTTGGGGCGTGGCTTTTTGCCGAGCAAATTACCACCCTTCCCGCTACCACTTTTACCACTACCACCTTTATTCGAGCGATTTGTCATTGATTTGTCTCAGTGCATCGATTTACAACATTGCGATTCAGTTATGCGCTACTTATTGAACTGCGTATCCATCCATTGATATCTTTCGCGCTGCCAGCGAATCATTTCTTTAACTTCCGCCTCATAGCTGCCCGTACCACCATGACTACCATGCAAAATCCATTGCGCAAAATCAGTCACTGACCAGATCGAATAATTTTTTACCTGTTGCTTCTCTAACCAGGTCGCACGGGCATCCGCATAAACAAACAGCAATTCAAACTTTCCTTCTGCTTTCAGCGCATTCCAACGCGCTTTTACTTTTGCCTCAAATGCTGGATCTTCAAACAAGCGTTTGAACCAAGTACTTTCCCGAATGCGCCAACCGTAGGTTTTATCCACATCGGAATACCCGGCATTGCCAAACGCGAGGTCAAAATCCCATACGGGACCAAAAAACAATTTTCCGCCACGCTTTTTATAAACATAAGCGCTGGCTGTTGCACCGTCCGGATTTTTAAAAAGTTCATTAATGATGTAGTAGTTAATCACGGAATCCACATCGATATAGGCCGCATAACCTTTGTTTACATCTTTAAAGTCACTGCCAAACAAAGCGGATTCAGTATCAGCAAAATAGGTTGAAATATAGTCGCGTTGGGCGGCCCACGCTGGATCAAGTAACGTCTCAGGGCTCTGTAAACAGAAGGGATCCATGCCGTGGTTTGAATCTATACAAAAATCTATTTTTCGATTCAGATTTTCTCCATTCACACAAAACGATTCCCATGTATTCCCAATGCAATAGTTTTTGTGATATCGAAAATCGATTTCCATTAAATAGCCACCGGTAATTTTCTCGGCATCGGTGTCCGTTACCTTCATTTCCGGAATATTCACACGGTCTTTTGCTATACGAATATGCTCCACCAACTGATAGACACCCTGATAAACGCCATTCAGGTTCACCTCCACGTACTGCGCGCGCGGGGTATATTCCATCCCCAGGCTCTTGCTAAACATAAAGGTGATGTCATTTCGCATCAGGGTTTTGTCCGCATAATTTGCCAACAACACCCAGTGTTTACTCGCTGGCATTCCCAACAAAGATGTGGAATTGGCTAGCTTCAATCGATAAGGTTTTTTCGGCCAGCTCCAGGTAGAGTTGCCACGCCCTCGAATTTCAAGCGTACCGGAACTTTGCTCTACCCCTTCACCATTTAGGGTGAACTGACCGGTGAGATAATTCTCTTTAGAAACAATAGGCGCTGCGCCATCCGTCGTTAACGAAAGCGTGGGTAAAGTCTCCGTTGTTCCTTTAGGAAAATCTGCAGGTATCGCAAGGCTGCTGGAGCTGGAAGACATAACAGATTGCGAAGAACTACTCGATTGAGTATTTCCACCTTTATTATCTCCACCGCCAGAACCCGATCCACCACAGGCGCCCAGTGATATTGCTAAAACCATTACCTTAATCCGCGTAACGACCGACATAAAAGCTCCTGCTTGTTTATTGTTAGTTGATTTTTACCGCTGTATATTTAGTTCAAACGTTAAATAACCCGGAAGACAAATAGCGATCCCCGCGATCGCAAATAATCGCCACAATCACCGCGTTCTCTACCTGCTGACTTAACTCCAGCGCCGCTGCAACAGCACCACCAGAAGAAACGCCGCAAAAAATACCCTCCTTGCGCGCCAGCTCGCGCATGGTATCTTCCGCCAGTCGCTGAGGCATACTTACTATGCCATCCACACGATCGCGCTCATAAATTTTGGGAAGATACGCTTCAGGCCAACGGCGAATACCCGGAATTTGCGCACCATCGGAAGGCTGCAAGCCAACAATCTGAATCGCAGGATTTTTTTCCTTTAAAAATCGCGAAGTCCCCATGATGGTGCCGGTGGTACCCATGGAGCTGACAAAATGGGTAATACGGCCTTCAGTTTGCTGCCAAATTTCCGGACCGGTAGTGGTGTAATGCGCAAGCGGATTGTCTGGATTACCAAATTGATCAAGCACCTTGCCCTTCCCGTCTGCTTGCATTTGCAAAGCCAGATCGCGGGCCCCTTCCATTCCCGACTCTTTGGAAACCAAAATTAGCTCTGCACCGTAAGCTGCCATAGACGCCTTGCGCTCGGCTGTGGAATTATCCGGCATGATTAAAATCATGCGGTAGCCTTTAATGGCTGCAACCATCGCCAGTGCAATGCCAGTGTTGCCACTGGTAGCCTCGATTAAGGTGTCACCCGGTTTAATGTCACCGCGCAGTTCAGCGCGAGAAATCATCGATAGCGCCGGGCGATCTTTTACCGACCCGGCCGGATTATTCCCCTCGAGCTTGACCAAAACTTTATTGCTGGTAGTGCCGGGTAAACGCTGCAAGCGCACCAACGGAGTATTACCGACATACGCGTCAATCGTGGGAAAATCCATAAATGCCTCAGTGGGGATATTCGAATGGCTGGCAGGTTGCGCAGGCGCGCTGGAGGCGGCTATTCTACCTGTGATCGCACGCCCTGCGAACACCTGGCACGCATCCGCTTGGGACTTTATTCCTGCCAGTTACTCTATTCATCACACGCAACTAATCAGAAGAACAAGGAACAAGGCCGCTTGCCATGAATAAACGCAACAGTATCAAGTCCGATGTGTGGCGCCTGATTTTTATTCCATCCATCAGCATCATCATTTTTATTGCCATCAGCCTCACGTATTTGTGTATTTCGCAAATCAATAAGTTTATCGATTTGCGCGGCAGCATACTCGCGCAAAAAACTGCACACTTGTTGCACAAACCTATTTCCGACAGCAACCGTGAGTTAACCCAACATATTCTCGACGCCTCCTTGGAAGAGCCCTACATTCGCGCTATCCACGCCTATTACGCGGACAAAGATCAAAGTTTTCACAGCGGTCCGCAATTTATGGAAACCCGTGATTCCGGCGAGCCAAATATGGAACAGCCACTGGAGCGTAAAACCTATCGCACCTTGCGTTTCTCCCACCCACTGGTAAATCTGGAAAATAAAAACCCTATCGGCTGGGTAGAAATTGAATTACTGGCAGCGCCTTATGCAGTCGTCCGCTATGAAGCAATCGTGTTGACCATTGCATTAACAACCTTGTGTTTGATCATCGGTGCCTATTTTGCCATTTCACTCTATTACCGCATCACCGATCCGCTTGATCACATTAAAAATGTGGTGCATGCACTCGCACGAGGCCGCTTGAATGAACGGGTCGTACAACAAAATTCCAATGAGTTTCTCGGACTTGCTGAAGCCATCAATACAATGGCGGATTACATGGAAGCAGCGCAAGCCGATATGCAGGGGCACATTGACCACGCCATTGAAGACTTACGCGAGACGCTGGAGACCATTGAAATCCAAAACGTAGAGTTGGATCTTGCACGTAAAGAAGCCCTTGAGGCGAGCCGGGTCAAATCAGAATTTCTTGCCAACACCAGTCACGAAATTCGCACACCGCTAAATGGCATTCTCGGATTCATTAACCTCGCACTTAAAACAGAATTAAATGAACAGCAGCGCGAATACATGGAAACCATTCGTGACTCAGCGCAAAACCTGTTAACTGTGATTAACGGCATTCTCGATTTTTCCAAGATTGAATCCGGCAAGCTCACACTGGATTATGCCCCCCTACCGATTCGTCAGAGCGTTGATGAAGTGCTGCACATTTTGGCACCCGACGCCCATGAAAAAAATCTTGAATTGGTGAACTACGTTGAAGCAAACATTCCCAAGAATTTATTGGGCGATGCGTTGAGATTCAAACAAGTCCTTTCCAATTTATTAACCAATGCCATCAAATACAGTAATAGCGGCAACATAGTCGTGGATATCAGTATCCTGCAGCGCCAGGAAACCCAAATCACCTTGAAAATTTGTGTTAGTGACGAAGGAATCGGTTTAAGCCGCGAAGAACAGGATCAATTATTTAGCCCGTTTAACCAAGCTGACAGCTCCATTACCCGCGAACACGAAGGCACAGGGTTGGGACTCGCCATCTGTAAAGGCCTAGTGGAGCGTATGCATGGCGAAATTGGCGTAGTCAGTGAGCCGGAAAAAGGCTCTACCTTTTGGTTTACCGCGCGTATGGGTATCGACAAACGGCAACCGTCCCTAAGCCAACTTGCCAACCTGAGTGATTACCGCATTTTATTGTGTGGGGAAAATCCTGCTTCGCTAAAACAGATCGACAACCTTTTGCGCGAATGGAATGGCAACACACAAAACATTCCTGCAATTCACGATTGCTTTCCAATACTACGGAACGCCCGCAACGCCAACAACAATTTTGATTTATTGATTCTGGATATTGCCCCCAACGAACGGAAAATCCCCCCCGTACTGCTGCACAATCTCGCCGAACAGCTGCACATGGAATTTAACTGTACATTGATCGCATGCTGCACGCCTGCGCATCAGCGTTTATTCCGCAATCATTCCGATAAATCACGCGTATTGTTTATTAACAAACCCATTGCCTACGATGCATTGCTGCAAACGCTCGGACGACAACTCGATTTACACATTAAAGATATGCGCGAACAAGATGAAGATTTACTGCAACCGAGCATTTCAGTGCTACTGGTAGATGACAACCCTGCCAACTTACAACTCGCATCAGAATTGTTGCGAGGCTTAAATACCCAAGTCACTCAAGCAAGTAGTGGCCCAATGGCCATAGAGGCCTGCGAGCAACATGAATTCGATGTAATTTTTATGGATATCCAAATGCCAGGCATGGATGGTATGGAAGCAACGCGTCATATTCGCACATTGGAAGAGGGAAAACGGCGCACGCCTATCATTGCGTTAACGGCGCACACGATTACCGAACAGAAAGCCGAATTGCTGATTGCCGGCATGGATGACTGCATCAGCAAACCGGTAAATGAAAATCAGCTTGCCCATATCATCAATCGCTGGAACAGTTTGTCGGGCAAAAAAGAAATTGTGATTCAACCGGAAGAAAAAACCAGCGCACCTGTGCGCGAAACCATTCCCACAGAAGACCTGACCGGCTCGGTCGACATCCAATTGTGTCTCAAACTTGCCAATCACAAACCCGCACTCGCGCGCGATATGCTGAGGATGCTGCTCGCCGGATTGGAATCAGAGAAATCGCAAATTCAACAAGCGTTGGCCGCCGAAGAGTTTGAGGAGCTGGGTGAACTGGTTCATCGACTCTACGGCAGCAGTTGCTATTGTGGAGTACCACGCTTGAAACACATCAGCGGACTGCTGGATAAATTATTCCAAAGCAAACAATTTGAACAGGCGCGCAGTGCTATGCCTGCCCTCAACCACGCGCTGGATGATTTACTCAATTGGGGCAGGGATAAAAATATCGATGCGCTCTTTGGCCTGGAACCCAGTGAGGCACCTACCAGCTAAATACTAACCCGCTGGTTGCCGGAATAATTCGCGGCTATGCAAAGGCTTGCTGCCCAATAGAGGCCTGAGCATGCGTCGCGTTAGTTGCTTCGCAGCCTGGCGCGTCAACGGCGCCGAATAATCACCCTGCGCGATTGCCAGCAACCACTCCCCTTTAATCAACAAGTTTTCAGGAATATCAGGGGCAGCAGCATAAAAGCCTTCTTGAATATGACACTCATAGAAGTCTTGAATTTCAATGGCGCAGCCGCTGCGCACATCGTGAGTAAAATCCAGCGCGTAACCCAATTCCTCCAACAATCGAAACTCAAATCCACGCAATAAAGGTTCTATTTCGACTTCCAATTGTAAGGCATTCAGGCTTTGCTCATAGGCGTAAAATAATCCGTTATGTCTATCCATCTCTGGCAACAAACGCACCAGCAACTCATTCAGATAAAACGCAGAATATAAGTGATTGCCTTTTAGGCTGAGGAAGTGATTGTCTGACTCAAAACTGGTCAGCAATTTCATATCTGTTTTGCCTTGCCAGCACACGAGCAAGCGACTGAACGGATTTAGCAATTGACGCTTGGGGGTTTTCGTTTTACGCACGCCACGCGCCACTGCAGTGACGCGCCCGAAATCCGGCGTGAGCAAATCAACTAATAAACTGGTGTCGCGGTAAGGGCGCGTGTGCAATATGTAGGCTGGCTGCAAATCGACACGCATAATAGGTTACAGACAAGAATTAAAAATCGTTATAGCCAAGACTGCGTAACGCACGCTCATCATCTGACCAGCCAGATTTTACTTTCACCCACAATTTGAGCATGATTTTCATCTCAAACAATTTTTCCATATCGATACGTGCTTCAGTACCAATGAGTTTGATACGTGCACCCTTGTCACCAATCAGGATTTTTTTCTGGCCATCGCGCTCCACCAGAATTAACGCAGAAATATTGAGCAAATTACCTTCTTGCTTAAACTCTTCAATTTCCACCGCCATTTCATAGGGCAATTCATCGCCCAATTGTCGCGTAATTTTTTCACGCACAATCTCTGCTGCCATAAAGCGCGAACTGCGATCGGTAATCTGATCTTCAGGATACATATGTATCCCTTCGGGCAACCGCTCAATAATCAACTGCTCCAGACGCTCCAGGTTGTTATTGCGCAATGCAGAAATTGGAACAATTTCCGCCACCTTTAGTTTTTCTGCCAGCTGCTGTAAATGCGGCAACAGCGTCTCTTTATCTTCTATTTGATCAACTTTATTAACTGCCAGAATTACCGGGCTGTTAATATTTTGCAGCTTCTCCGCTACCGCTTCATCCTCTTCCGTCCAGATAAAACGATCCACCACAAACACCACAACATCAACGTCTTTCATCGCCGTGGTTGCCGCGCGATTCATATAGCGATTAATTGCTTTTTGTTGCCCTAAATGCAAGCCTGGGGTATCGACGAAAATGATTTGCACATCGCCTTCAGTCTTAATCCCAACCACAGCATTGCGAGTAGTTTGGGGCTTGCGCGACGTAATACTGATTTTTTGCCCTAGCATGTGGTTAAGCAGGGTCGATTTACCTACATTAGGGCGGCCAACAATAGCTACATAACCGCAGCGCGTATCGGTGTTGTCAGTATCAGAGTCAAAATTCATAAAAAATTACTACAGAAAATAAAAAGAAAGTGAATCGAAAAAGCGAAACAGGCAGGTATCTAGTCGAGCTTTAACTGCTTAAGCATCAAGAGTGCGCACTGCTTTTCCGCTTCACGGCGGCTAGAGGCTGATGCTTGGGTCGGTTTTTTGGCCAGTACAACCCGGCACTCAATCGTAAATACCTGGGCATGCCCTTCCCCGCCAATATTGATTACAGCATATTCCGGTAAAGGCTGGCGCTGGGCTTGTAAATATTCCTGTAGACGCGACTTGGCATCCTTGGCGCTGGTATCAATGCCAATTGCATCCAGACGCGAGGCAAACCAGCTCAACACCCGCTCACGGCACACATCAAGACCACGCTCGGTATAAATTGCGCCGATTATGGCCTCTACGCTATCGGCAAGAATAGAATCGCGACTTCTGCCTCCCGACTTTTGCTCGCCCTCTCCCAGAATCAGGCAATCGCCCATTTCAAATTCTCGAGCCAGTTCAGCGAGAGTTTCACCTTTTACCAATTGCGACCGCAAGCGGCTCAACTGCCCTTCACGTACGTCCGGAAAACGACTGAACAAGGCATCGCCAATGATAAAATTTAAGATGGAATCGCCCAGGAATTCCAAACGCTCGTTATTGGTTGCGCCATGGCTGCGGTGGGTTAGCGCCAGTTGTAGCTGACGCTGATTTTCAAATTGATAGCCTAGACGTTGCTCCAGGCGTTGATATTTAAGATTTTGCACAAATTACTTGGTAGTTAGTGTGGCTGCTGGTTTGCAACATTGGGCGGGATTAGTGCTGTCCAAATGATTCTTAAAGCCTAAAATTAAATCAATGTTGTACATCAACGTAACACGCGTCTCATAGTCAACGGTGACCATTGCCTTTTCCGCTTCGCGCTCTATTTTAATATTTTTTGTGGGACCTTCACTGCGCACATTGTTAATCATATAGAAGTTATTGAGTTTTTTAATAATTTCAGCATCACTCATCTCTTCCAGCTTTTCTCCGCCAGAGACCAACGAACGCAATGCCGACTCGACGTAACGATTTTCCGCATACAACGGAACTACTTTGAACGCAAAAAGCAAAAAAAACCCGGCGATAGCTGCAACCAAAGCGAACTGCAACATCCCCATACCACGCTGGTGCCTGAATCTCTTAAGCTGAACAGTTTTCATCAATTTGGACTCCACAAGAGAAGATACGACTGCTTTTACGCTAGCACAAAAATCTACTTGATAACGCCAACATGATCAAACGAAGGAACACTGAAGAACTTATCCCAGTGCATCCACACAGCAAACGCTTTACCAACGATCGCATTTTCAGAAACCACACCCCAGTCGCGACTATCCAGACTATTATCGCGATTATCGCCCATCATGAAATAGTGCCCCTCAGGCACTACCCAGGAACCGCGCACGCTTAACGGACCAGGCTGGAAATGTTTGAACGCGGTAAAGGTTTTATCGTCAATGGTTTCTTTCACCATACGCAAATAAGGCGCACCCGCCGGCAACTCAGCAACCAGCTTTTCCTCGATAACCTTACCGTTAATCGTCAACACATGGTTGATGTAAGAGATATGATCGCCGGGAACACCAATCACGCGCTTAATGTAATAAGTGGTAGGCGCATGGGGTGGGAAAAACACCATCACATCACCACGCTGAGGCTTGCTGACCGGGATAAGCTGGGTATTGGTAATAGGTTCGCGAATACCATAAGCAAATTTATTGACCAGAATAAAATCACCCACTTCCAGAGTTGGAATCATGGAGCCAGAGGGGATCTGGAAAGGCTCAACCAAAAAAGAGCGTAAAAAGAAAACGATAAACAGTACCGGGAAAAATGATTTCGCATACTCAACCAATACCGGCTCACGCGCAGCGACACTTTTGGCATCTTCATAGGCCATCTTCTGCTGTTCAGTCTCCAGCGCCATGCCAGTGAACTGTTTATCAACGGCAGCGACTTTTTCCTTGCGGGGACGCGCTAAGACCAACGCATCAAATAGCCACACCAGACCAGTGACCAACACAGCCAAAGTGAGAATCAGCGGGAGATTAATACTGCTCATCAAGTTTCCTTAGGTTGCCAGTTAATTAGGTGCGTAGAACTTTTTAGCTATCTATTTTCAGCACCGCGAAGAAAGCGGCTTGTGGAATCTCCACATTACCGACTTGCTTCATACGTTTTTTACCCGCTTTTTGTTTTTCCAACAGCTTCTTCTTACGGGTTGCATCGCCGCCGTAACATTTTGCCAATACGTCTTTACGCAAAGCTTTAACGGTTGAGCGTGCCACTACCTGGCCACCAATTGCAGCCTGAATCGCCACATCAAACATTTGTCGCGGAATGAGTTCTTTCATTTTTTCAACCAATTGGCGACCCATGTTCTGGGCTTTATCGCGATGCACAATAATCGCCAATGCATCCACCTTATCGCCATTGATCAATACGTCCAAACGCACCAACTTCGCACTTTGGAAACGCACAAAGTTATAATCCAGAGAGGCAAAACCGCGGCTAACTGATTTCAAACGATCGAAGAAATCCGTCACCACTTCGTTCATTGGTAATTCGTACTTTACCGACACCTGAGAACCGGTAAATTGCAGATCCTTTTGTACACCACGCTTTTCAATACACAGTGTGATGACGTTACCCAAGTGCTCCTGTGGTACCAGGATATTGGCCTCCACAATTGGCTCGCGCATATCGCCGATACTGCCGGGATCAGGCAACTTGGACGGGTTGTCCACATAAATAGTTTCACCCTTCGTGGTTTCAATTTCATAAACCACGGTTGGCGCGGTGGTAATCAGATCCAGATCGTATTCACGCTCCAGGCGCTCCTGAATAATCTCCATGTGCAGCATTCCGAGGAAGCCACAACGGAAACCAAAACCCAACGCGTCTGAACTCTCTGGCTCATAGAACAGCGAGGCATCATTCAAGGTAAGCTTGGCCAGGGCTTCGCGGAAATCTTCAAAGTCATCGGAACTAACCGGGAACATACCCGCATAAACTTGCGGCTTGATCTTCTGGAACCCCGCCAAGGCTTCCACATCTGCCGTTTGCGCATGGGTAAGAGTGTCGCCCACCGGGGCACCGTGAATGTCTTTAATACCGGCAACCACAAAGCCTACTTCACCAGCCTTCAGCTCTTTTAATTGCAGAGGCTTGGGCGTGAATACGCCGAGGCCATCGACCAACTGAGGCTTGCCAATGGTTTTGGCGATAATTTTATCTTTGATTTTCAAGGTGCCTTGCATTACCCGCACGAGCGACACTACCCCGAGGTAGTTATCAAACCAGGAGTCGATAATCAGTGCTTGTAAAGGGGCATCTACATCACCCTTGGGTGCAGGTACCAGACGCACCAGCTCTTCCAGTACATCTTCCATACCCAGGCCAGACTTCGCAGAACAACGCACGGCCTCCATTGCATCCAGACCAATAATGTCTTCAATTTCCTGGGCGACACGCTCTGGTTCCGCTTGGGGCAGATCCATTTTGTTCAGAACCGGAATAACCTCCAGCCCTTGCTCAATGGCGGTATAACAGTTGGCGACCGACTGGGCCTCTACCCCTTGGGCAGCATCCACAACCAGCAAGGCACCCTCACAGGCCGCCAAAGAGCGAGACACTTCATACGTGAAGTCCACATGGCCAGGGGTATCAATGAAGTTAAGCTGATAGGTTTTGCCGTCACGTGCCTTGTAGTTCAACGTCACACTGTGGGCTTTAATGGTAATGCCGCGCTCGCGCTCCAAGTCCATGGAATCAAGCACTTGCGCTTCCATTTCACGATCACTCAGGCCACCGCACATCTGAATGAAGCGGTCAGCAATGGTGGATTTACCGTGGTCAATGTGGGCGATAATGGAAAAATTGCGGATATGGCTCAGGTCAGTCACAGGTGCTTAACTACTTTAACGAAGTTGGATTTGGATCCCCGAAACCGGGGGGCGAAAAGATTGGGCGGCATTCTAGCCTATATGCCCCATCGGGTACACATATCCCCCCTCAAGGCACTAAGCAAATCACGCGCATCCGTGCCCATCCTAGAAAAATAACCTTGAAATGTCGCTACCGCGCCTTACACTAGCGGCGGCACGTTAATCTACGGTTAAGACAACTCCAACTACATTAGCGCCCAGACTTCATCCTATATAAAAACCAATCCCCACTGTTACAAGGATTTTCGCCATGCGCAAATACACATTCCCCTCACTGCTACCTATTGCCTTTATTTCTACTCTTGCCTTCAGCACCGCCCAGGTAAACGCTTTCGACCTTTTGGACAAAGCCAATAAACTTGTAGAAGAAAAAAATAAGCTCACCAAAACCGTAAACGACACCCTCAAGGGCGACACCAGTACGCCTGACGATAGCAGTGTTGAAGGAGCTGAAGACAGCGAATTGCTGGATAAATACCCACGCAGCCAGCTCATTGCATACAACCAAAATGATTTGACCCGAACCGTGTTACCCCTGTCTGCCAACTTGCCCAGTGATCGCACCAGCTTCCGCAAACTAAAACTATCAGGCGAACAAAAAGTTTATATCTACTCTGTACCCGCAGCGGTTTCTAACTCATACCTCAAAGTATTCAATACGCTTAAACGCAATGCAGCCGATGCAAATTTTGAAATTCTTTGGCAATGTGATTCTGCCGAGCAAAATTGTGGGCAGTACCTTGCAAAACAAGCCATTTATGAAGAGCGCGGCGAAGACGCGAGCGATATTTATCACGACCTGACTGACTTATACAATCTGGATGACGATACGGATTTTGCCATGCTCACAGCGCGCACCAAAGTCAGAGGTAAACCGTATTTTTTGTTTATGCTGGTGAATAAATACAGCAGCTCAAAGCCAGTCACCTATTCATTTGAACTGGTACAAGCAGATGATCCACTTAAAGGCCAAAACAATACTGCCCATCAGGATGAGGGCGAAAACAACTCCGCCTCCACCACTGCACCAACCAAAGGCAATTTACTGCAAGTAAAGTTTCCCGGGAGCAAGTTAATCGCAAAACACAATAACGACCTAACCAGAGTCGTTCTTCCGCTTTCGGCAAACCTCGCCAACGGAAAACGTAGCGAGTTCAAAAAATTAAAACTTACCGGTGAACAGTACGTCAATATCTATTCCGTCCCTGACAACGTGAGCAAGTCCTATTTAAAAACCTACTCCACACTTAAACAACAACTACAAGCGCAAGGTGTAAAAGTGCTATGGCAATGCGACTCTGCAGAAAAAAACTGTGGGGTGCAGTTAGCCAGACAAGCGATTTATGAAGAGCGGGGTGAAGATGCAAGTGATATTTATCGCCAACTGGCCGATTTATATAACGTTGACCGGGGGGCAGATTTTGCCATGCTGACAGGAACACTCGGCAGCAAAGGAAAAGAAGAATATGTATATGTCAATGTGGTTAAGTTTAAAAATAAAACCGTTAACTATTCTCTGGAACTAATAAAACCGGAAAGCATATAAATTTTTGCCTAAAACAAAAAAATCGACTAAGGGCGCGTAAAGCGCCCTTAGTTTTTGGGGCGTCCAACAGGGAAAATACCCTCTACGCACAATTTTTTACAGACCTCTTCCCGCCGCTTTTGCACAATAGCACCGCTGTTTTGTATTTAAGGATTCAGACTCCCTTTAACCTAGAATCCTACTAACAATTTCAATACCCATTCTCAATGGAACCTGAGACCATGAACCATTCACGCTATAACATCTACACCCTGATTCACAAAGGATTGAGAGCAAGCCTGTGCCAAAACCTCGTTGATTTAGGAAAACTCGACGACACCGATGCAGAGGCAGTTGCACACCAATTGGAGATCACAGGAAGCCTGTTAAATTTTTGTCGCGACCACCTTGAACACGAAAACAATTTTATTCACCCGGTTATTCAATCGCCGGATAAAAACCCGTTGCAAACTATTGATGATCATTACGAACACGAAACAGTGATTGATGAGTTACAGCATAAGATCGCGCTTATTAAGAACTTGCACAGCACAGATAGAACCAAAGCATTAGAATCTTTTTATGGTTCATTCTCTTTATTTGTTGCAGAAAACTTTACCCATATGCGCGTTGAAGAAACCCACAACGTGGAGCTGCTGTGGAAATACTTTAGCGATGAAGAAATTCATTCGATTGAGCAAAAGCTGGTTGCGTCACTCACCCCTGAGGAAAACCTACGCTGCTTATTAATGATTCTACCGAACATTACACACATGGAGCGCACAACTTTTTTACAAGGGTTCCGCCACGCAGCTCCCGCAGATGTATTTAATGGCACGCTCGCCATGCTTAAACCGTTACTCACTGGCAAAGATTGGTTGAAATTGACTACCGGTTTACACCTGGATCTACAAACGCCCACTACCGCCTGATTTTTCGCTTTGCATTTCTTTCTGCTTTTACCTGTGGGGCCATCGATGCCAGATGCCCACAGGCCTTTTTTCGCGGAAATTTGAGCCATAGCTATTCAAACCCCATAAATGGAATTCGATTATGAAAAAACTCACCTATATCCTCACCCTATTTTTCGCCATGATGCCCGGCCTGATTTTTTCCAACCCCAGTTCTGCCGACACCATACCTGCACCGGACACGGAATACTCTGGTGTACGCACTGTTGTTACCGCCGAAGGCAGCTTTACCCAAACAGTGCACCACTCACATGGCAAGGAACGCAATGAAATGCAAATGCAAATGCAAGGCATGAGTATGGCGACCATTTCACGTCCGGATAAAAAAGTGGCCTGGCAATTAATGCCAATGCAAAAAATGTATATGGAAGTGGATTTAAAAAATGCTAACAAGATGTCTGGCAATGCACCTGATGATGTCACTATTGAAAAAGTGGGCAGCGAAGTTTTGGATGGCATTACTACCACCAAATACAAACTGGTAATGAAAGACAAAAGTGCTGGCGGATTTATCTGGTTATCACCGGAAAACATTCCATTAAAAATGGATTTCCTGAGCAAAGAGGGCAACAACAAAAGCCGCGTGACCATGAGTTTGAAAAATTTAAAAGTGGAACCGCAGGACGCCGCGCTCTTTGAATTGCCCCAAGGCTACCAACCCATGCCCAGCATGGGCAATATGATGAAAAACCTGCGCCCGCAATAATCAGCAAATCCATTACACGGAGTTTAAACAATGAAACGTATCGTTAATACCGGTTTGGCATGGCTACTTTTTGCGGCACCACTCGGTTATGCCGATTGCGCAGCTGACCTAAGCGTCGCGGACGCACAAAAAGCCTACAAAGATGGAACCACCCTGGAAGCCCAGGGACAGCTATGGGATGCAATCAACAAATATGAAATTGCGCAGGGCTACGTGTGTGAGGATGGCGGCAACCCGATCGCTAAACAAGCATTAAGCAAAGCCATCGCATTAGGCAGTAAACAAGGTGCATTACAAGAACAAAAAGGAAACTTATTCAAGGATGGAAAGGCGGCAGGAGCTTTTCAATGGTATGAGAAAGGCGCTAAATTTTCCTCAGCCGATAAAGTCTTAATCGCCGCGCTGAAAAAAAATCCTACCGATATACAATTATCTGCTTTCGCGCAGGAACATTTTAAAAATCGCGCCGACGAATCATTTAAAAGCAATCGCCAAACGGCATTGGAATTGGCTGGCGACTACACGCTGGACGCAGCCTTCGACCCTTATGTCGTGAGCTTACCACCGAGCAACATTGCACGGCTGTTGGATAGCTATCAGGCCGTACTACCGGACGCCTACTTGCAATCCCTTGCGAAATTGGAACAACAAAACGATGCGATTAAACCGGGCGATATCGCAGCGGCAATGAACGTGCAGCAAGCCGCCACCCAATTTCAAAAACAATGGAAAACTGATCGCATCGAAGACATTGAAGATCTATTTAGTGATGCGCAGGCCTGGACCCAACAAATCCGCGATTACAAACAAGCTGAAGCTTTGCGCTCAAAGATCGATCAGGCACGCTTGTCGCACGCAGACAGACTGAGCAAATCTTACAACAGCACAGTAAAGCTTTTGGAGAGTGCTTTTTTGTTCTATCGCCAGTTGGATAAAGAAGCGCAACTCAAAGCGCTGGAGCAAAAGGCCAGCGCTTATGCCGATCAAGCAATGGCAGCAGCGCACTATGAACGCGCCGGTAATCTCTACCGATTGATTAACGATTATGAGAAGGAACAACAAGCGCGCGCCAAGCTGGATGAACAAACTGAACAACTAGCCAAAGATGCGCAAATGGGTTCAGCAGCACAAATTGCTGAGATGCAAAAAATGTATAGCGATCCGAAAAAAATTCAGGAACTGCAAAAACAAGCACAAGAAATGCAAAAGCAAATACAAGCACAGCAACACAAAGGCACGTCTACTGAATATCAAAAAGAAACTGACGACCTGGAAGATGAATTAGGGTTGTAATTTATGATCAAAAAATTAGAAGGAAACTTTGGCGCGTTTTTATCGCTCTTGATGAGCGCGCCTTTTTTTGCCCACGCCAACGAAGTACCGGAACCGGTTTACGCCAACGTGAAAATGGAGGGATATCCCTACGAAGGTGAGAACTGCGAAGGGGGGGACTGGACCCTGAACTGGAAAGGTCCGGTTCACGTGGAGCCCGGCCCAATCGCGGATCTCTTAATGAGCTACACCGCATTCGATACCAGTCATCCTGGCCAGCGCCCTATTCCCTCAGTTATTTTTAATAGTAAACAAGTTATTTGCCGCGATAACGACGGCAAGGTTGTGATGACCGCTAAAGTCAATCAAAAAAATTCCAATAAAGTTCAGCTTACCGTGAGTCTTGCACAAAACGCAGCCTACAATTCGCCCGCATTTATTTTTTCCGCCGATGAAATGGGTGTGTGCAAGGTCGATGCGAATGGCGCGAGTTTTGATTACCCCAACGTAATGGCCAGCATTCATACCGGTATGCTCAACGCTATTACGCCAGCACTGGATATCACGCTCGCTGATTTACAAAAGGGTTTCAATAAAACCTATCAGTTTGATGGCACAGTCATTGGAATTCCTCCAATGTGTATGGGCGGGCACCTAAAGCGCGGCAGTGTCAATTTACGCTACAAATCAGGCACCGAAGACCCAACAGTTGCCATGGATGCCTGCCTGCATCTGGCAAAAGATGAAATCAAGGAAATTATTGCGCAGGGCTCGCCCGCCAATGGAACCTATCAATTTACCTCCAATCCCGCCGACACTCTTGCAATTGTCAGCCAGCAAAAAAACACGGCTAAAATTCACGGCAAAACGCCTGGTAAAGGCGAAGTCAGCGTCGAATATAGGTACCAGGGAAAAACCGCTAGCACCACAGTCGCCGGCAGTGTTGTTGAGTTAGTGAGCGTCAATAACGGCGGCAACATTCCCAAATTAGGACTTTATGATGTCAACGGAAAAAAAGTTGGCACTACTTATAACTTCCCACTGAAACTCAACCCGCTCGATGGCTATGTACAAATGACATTGGAAAACGATGTACTTGCCAGTGTGGCTAATACCGCCAGCAATATTCAGATCCAACCGTTTAAGCTGGGCAAAACCCTAATGCAGGCTAAAACCCTGTGCGGTAGTAAAATTGGCAGCCCAATTCCGATTGAAATAGTTCGCTGCGATGACGAAGTGCAAAAGCAATTGCAGACAAAAAAAGAAGAGCACAAACGCCGACTCGACACCTTGGTCTCACGTATCACCAGTATGTTAGCCGACACAGAATTCCAGCGCGCTAGCACTGAAATTCGCGACACAACAAAAGACATGGCCATTAAGACCGGCGAATCCATTATTAACACTCTCACTTTTGGCAGAACCAAACAGGTAGAATTTGCCAAAGCAAAAGGCATCTTGTTGAGCAAAGATATTATCGTAAACGCGCAACGTTTGGATGTTGTGGGAAATGTGTGGGATGCATATAACACGGTCAACGATGCTTACACCACTTACACAGAAACACCAAAAGATGTGAACGCCCATATTAAATATGCGGTAGGTGCCGCTGTGCTGGCGGGGCGAAACTCCGCCATAGCATTGGGGAAAACTTACGGAGAGTCCTATCTGGCAGCCAAAAAATTCGGTACTGACTTGGGAATTATTGCCGGTGTTGCCGATCAACTTGCGGAACTGGAACCCCAGCATGACAAACTCATTAAAGAGTACATTCACATCAGTGATCACCTCGCCTTTTGTGAAAAGTCTCCACCCCCTAAACCGGAAGAGCCAACGCCACCAAAACCTACACCGACTGAAGACGACGAAACAGATATTCCAATAGAAGAGTTACCAGCGGAAGAAATTCCCGTGGAAGAAGAGCCAAAACCCGAAGAACCTAAAGAGCCACCGAAAGTGGAAGATCCGCCCAAAAAAACCTACGGTTTAGCCTGTCGCATTCAGGATTTAAAAGCACCGGGAACCGCGCAGCACTTACGTGAATTGAAACAACTGTATCAAGCGCAACAACAATCGTTGGAAAAAGCACAGGCAACGCTCAAAGTTTGGCAAACGGCTTTGGAAAAAATGGAAAAAGCCGCTGCAGGAACTGAAGCAGAATTTGTGGCTGAACTACCCGTATTCAAACAAGCACAGGATCAATTTTTATTACAAACAGCGCAACATGGCTATAGCAGTTTGGAGTTTATGCAAGAAACAGATGAGTGCCCTGAGCGCTTACAAATAAAACTCGATCAAGTTAGGGCTCGCTACAATTGATCGATTTTCTGTAGCAGCGCAATTAAATGCTATTTCCATTAAAAAAAACGCCGGCATTTCAGCCGGCGTTTTTCATGTGGCTTTACGGTTAACTTACTTAATAACAATCGACCTGAATACCGGACGATTTTGACGGTAGAAACGAACAGCCTGGGGCTCATTTTTAGGTAGACCTTTTACTACCTTATTGTAATCGCCAACGGATTTAACATCGCTAAATGCCAATTGCGTAATTACATCTCCCGGTTGTAGACCAGCGTCGGCGGCCGGACTATCGGGTTTAACATCCTGCACTATCACACCAGTTTCCGCACCACCACGAGTACTTCGATCCAAGGGCGCGACTACCAACCCCAAAACATCCACCGAATTTTCTATAGGCGCATTGGCTGGGCGCTCAACCGCCTCATCGGGCGATACAGGCAAGGTACCTACGGTTACATTGAGTGTCTGCTCTTTACCTTTGCGCACAATCACAACCGGCACTTTGGATTTAGGTGCAGTCCTGCCAACCAAATAGGGCAAGTCGGAAGAAGTGTGCACATCATTGCCATTAAATTTAATAATCAAATCACCATCTTTCAGGCCCGATTTCGCAGCGGGACCGTCCGGATCAGCTTCACTAATTAATGCACCCATGGGTTTATCAATTCCCAACGAGCTAGCCAAATTTTTGTCTACATCCTGAATCATCACTCCCAACCAGCCGCGATCTACACGTCCTTTATCTTTTAACTGGGCAACCACATCAACCGCCAGAGACGATGGAATCGCAAACGACAGCCCCACCGAGCCGCCGCTGGGTGAATAAATTTGCGAGTTAATACCTACGACTTCGCCATCCATATTAAATAGTGGGCCACCAGAATTGCCGGGGTTAATGGCTACGTCTGTTTGAATAAAAGGTACATAGTTACTTTCCGTATGCGCCGATGGAATGCTACGCCCAATCGCGCTCACTATGCCCGCCGTTGCGGAATAATCCAGACCAAAGGGAGAGCCGATTGCTACTACCCACTGCCCTACTTTTAACTTTTCATCGCTCGCTAATGAGAGCGTAGGCAAATTTTTCGCTTCAATTTTTAATAACGCCAAATCCGACCGCTCATCACTACCAATCAGTTTGGCGGTAAACTCGCGCTGGTCATTCAGAATCACGGTAATACTATCCATTTGATCAACTACGTGATCATTGGTTAACACATACCCATCATTGGAAATAATAAAGCCTGAACCGAGTGAGCCGCGATCGCGCGGTGCCTGGCGACGCTCCAATAGCTCGCGGAAAATATCGGGCAACCCTTGCATGTTGGGCGGCAGCTGTTGCTGATCCATCCGTGCCACAGAAGCCTTGGACGTTGCGGTAATTTTCACCACCGCCGGGGAATGCTTTTCAATCAGCTGCGTGAAATCTGGCAGCTCAGCCGCAACACTGGAAATAGACATAAATACCAGACTGAGAACAGCAATAGTGTTCGTCCACTGGCGGGTCAATACTTGCATAGTTAACTCCTTGATCAGTAATTCGCTGGCCGCACCCACCAGGATGCAGCACACACTCGCAACATGAGACTAAACGAAAACTAAAAAATTCCACCCGAATCGTAAAATCCGGGTTAAGAATAATTTGGGAATTGTGGTTAAAAAATGCAAGCCCTAGCGAATAATTCTCACTACGCAGGGATTCTCTGTAAGGGCTATCGGGGCAAGCCTATATCCGGCTGCTTGCCTGATGAAAGGTTTTGTTGCTCAGTTAGCTTTTCCAGTTCCGCGGGGTTGATGCCAGGGTCCGCTTGTTCTGTCGCTGCTTTTGCCGCTTTTTCGGCAGCGGCTTTTTGCTCTGCCTCTTTAATAACAGCGATTTTTTTCTCCATTTCTTTCCGGGTTTGCTCGCTTTCCAACCGCACCGTCACGCGGCGATTTTTCGCTTGCCCCGCTTTGTTCTGGTTGTTGGCGATTGGAAATTTATCGCCATGCCAACGGGTAGTAATCTGATCCGCCGCAATTCCCTTTTCAATCAGATAACTCGTGACAAACTCCGCCTGCCGCTGGGATAAAGCATCGCTCTCTTCCGGTTTGGGTAACTTATCACTGTGAGCATCAATAATTATCCCAAGCACCTTTTGATCCGCTTTCATATAACGGACAATTTTATCCAGTTCAGTTTTTGCCGCTGAACTCAAATCATCGGCCTCCCGGGCATAGCTCAACTGCGTCCGCGATAATTG
This sequence comes from Cellvibrio sp. KY-GH-1, assembly GCF_008806975.1. NCBI lineage: Bacteria > Pseudomonadati > Pseudomonadota > Gammaproteobacteria > Cellvibrionales > Cellvibrionaceae > Cellvibrio > Cellvibrio sp. KY-GH-1. Next base: position 5,597,430 of record NZ_CP031728.1, on the reverse strand, counting down.
TTCGAAGGTATAGGGAATAAGATTTTTGACGCAGGTTTTGTAGTTGGCAAAAGCCGCACTGAAATTGCGTGCCGCGAGGCCAACCCGCAGATTGCTGCCACTAAACATCACATTGGTGCCCTGCTCCAAGCTGGCGGTGATGGTCGCGATCTGGGCCCCGCTGACCTTAAGTGATTGACCACTGGCCTGGGCCTGGCCGAGGTTATTGGAGGCGGCATCAGTGCGCCACACCGGGGGCACCGCCTCTACCCGTACAGTACCCTCACCAAAAGCCTGGGCTTTAGCTTTCAACTCCAACACCTCTGCGCTGCCAGCCTTGCGCACCAAACGCGCGCTGCCAAACGCCGCTATCTCATGGGCAAGACTACAGGCAAAAGCACCAGATTGCGCACTCCACTGCGAATCGGCGAACGCGGTGATATAGGTTTGAGCAGTGGCAGAAGCGGCCAGCACACTGGAAACCAGCAGTGTCAGCGGTAAATAAACTCGGGAAACCAAACGCATGTCACCATCCACCTACAAACAATTAGCAAGGCCATTAATCGCCGTGCGTTAGAAAGGATTCTCCGAGTATAGCCACCCTTACCTAAAACGCGCGCATCCGATAAGGCTGCGGAGCCTGCCTGATTTTGGTAGCATGCCGCCACATTCGCCTGTTTTGATTTACTGCTACGGAATCCCTCACCCCATGACCCAGCAATTAACCCTGCTCCGCCCCGATGATTGGCATATCCACCTGCGCGACGGCGCGGTTCTGACTCGCACCGTAGGCGACGCTGCTGCCCAGTTTGCTCGCGCGATAGTGATGCCCAACCTCGTACCGCCGGTAATGAATACCGAACAAGCCCTTGCCTACAAAGCGCGCATCCAGGCAGCTCGCCCGGCCGGTAACCACTTTGAGCCGCTAATGGTGCTCTACCTGACTGACAATACCGACCCGGCCGAAATCGCCAAAGCTAAAGCGGCCGGTATCACTGCCTGCAAACTTTACCCAGCCGGCGCCACCACCAATTCCGCATCGGGCGTAACGGACTTGAAAAAAATCTACCCGGTGTTGGAAGCCATGGAAAAAGTCGGTATGCATTTTTTACTGCACGGCGAAGTGACTGATTCTTCGATCGACATTTTTGATCGTGAAAAAGAATTTCTCGATCGCACCTTTAGTCAGGTGGTTAAAAATTTCCCATCATTGAAAATGGTGCTGGAACACATCACCACTGCAGACGCCGCCGAGTTTGTTGCAGCCGCACCCGCAAACGTTGCCGCAACGATTACCGCACATCACCTGCTGTATAACCGCAACCATATGCTGGCTGGCGGTATCCGCCCGCATTATTACTGCTTGCCAATTTTAAAACGCGGCACCCATCAGCAAGCACTGATCAAGGCGGCCACCAGCGGTAGCCCTAAATTCTTTTTAGGCACAGATTCTGCACCACACGCCAAAGACAAAAAAGAAGCGGCCTGTGGTTGCGCCGGCAGTTACACCGCCTATGCCGCCATTGAGCTTTACGCGGAGGCCTTTGAAGATGCCAATGCACTGGATAAACTCGAAGGGTTTGCGAGCCATTTCGGTGCAGACTTTTATGGTTTACCGCGCAATACCGATACCATTACATTGGTGAAAAAAGAATGGCAGGTGCCTGATACGCTGACCTTTAATGAGCAGCCGTTAGTGCCCTTGCGTGCAGGTGAAACTTTACGTTGGCAGTTGCAAACTGCTTAAGGGATAGCTGTGAATCCACCTGAAAATACCCGCGACCCCAACTCACCTCTGGCACAACGTTTTCGCGGTTTTTTGCCAGTGATTGTCGATGTGGAAACTGGCGGTTTTAATTCGCAAACCGATGCACTGCTGGAAATTGCTGCTGTCACCATTCGCATGGATGAAGATGGCAATGTGCATCGCCATGAAACCTTTGCCTTTCATGTGGAGCCATTTGAGGGCGCCAACATCGAACAGGCCGCGCTGGATTTTACCGGCATAGACCTGGATGATCCCGATCGCTTAGCCGAACCGGAATTAATGGTGATGACCGATTTGCTCACGGCAGTGCGCCGCTCGGTAAAAGAAAACGGCTGCACGCGCGCGGTGATTGTCGGCCATAACGCGCACTTTGATTTGAATTTTGTTAACGCCGTGATTGAGCGCTGTAATATCAAGCGCAGCCCCTTTCATCCGTTCTCAGTATTCGACACCGCAACGCTTTCTGGCCTCGCTTTTGGTCAAACAGTATTGGCCAAAGCCTGTCAGGTAGCGGGAATTGAATTCAGCAATTCTGCCGCCCACTCAGCAGCATACGATGCTGAAAAAACCGCCGATTTATTTTGCCTGATTGTTAACCGCTGGAAAGAATTGGGCGGTTGGTTACCCAGTGAAGATGAAGGTGATGAAGAGGCGGAATAATTCGCCCACTCACATTCCCCGGAATGGATTTCATGGCATTTAACATTAAACAATATCTGCTCAATAAACCCGAGGCCATCGAGGATTTTCCCTTTGGCCCCGAGGTCGCCGTATACAAAGTGCGCGGGAAAATGTTTGCGCTGATGAGCTCGGAAAACCAAACAGCTGACGCAAAAAATAGAGAAACACGCATCAACTTAAAATGCGATCCGATAGAAGCCGAGCAATTACGCATGGTGTTCGATGCCGTTATTCCCGGTTACCACATGAATAAAAAACATTGGAATACCGTGATCATTAACGGTTCAATTCCCGACGGGGAAGTGAAGCGTATGATTGATAACTCCTATAAGCTGGTGGTAAAAGGCTTGGGGAAAACGGTGGCCAATTTGTTATTGGCAATGGAAAAGGACCGCTAACTATTCACTCGCTATAGCTCGCGATCCTGATACGATTTTCATCAACATCGATCGACTAATTAAATCCTATCGATGGCAAACTACCTGGTTCAATGGAAAGCTTTTCTGCCGGCGCAATTACCTCCGCAACACCTTTCGCAATTAACTTTCCATCCTGATTGTGTGCTTCGCAATCCAGAGTTACCAATTTCACACGCTCCTTAATTTCGGCAACCGTTAACGTCACAGTAACTGTATCGCCAATTTTCACCGGATATTTAAAACTCAAACTCTGGCTGCGGTAGACCGAGCCAGGTCCCGGCAAGCGCGTGGCTATCACTGCAGACACCAATGCGCCAGTCCACATACCATGCCCGATAGGCTCACCGAAAGGTGTGGTCGCCGCGTAGGTTTTATCCAGATGCACTGGATTCACGTCACCCGAACAGGCGGCAAACAGGATGACATCCCGCTCGGTTAAGGTCTTGCTGTAACTGGCAGTGTGGCCCACAGCTATCTCGGTAATTGGGCAATTTTCAAGCAAACTCATAGACTTATCCTTTGGGGCTTGTAAAAAAGGCGTACAGTTTAATCCATATCAACTGCTTTTATCCCTTTCCGACCAGCCCGCAAGGGAAACCCGCTGTAAAAACCGACGAGGGGTTGCTATGCTAGGCCCAGCTTGAAAATAACTACCTAAAACTTGTTAGGGAACCTGTAGGAGCCTGTATGTCCAAGTCACAAAAGTTGTTTGTCGTTGTAGACCCCAACGATACCCACCACATCGCCCTTGAGCGTGCGATTATTGTTGCCTCCTTGATGCAAGGTACCAAACCAAAAGTTCACGCCTTTGTGGCGGTGGATGGCGATGCGGTAGATACCCGTTCGGTAAACGACCATTTATTCCGCGACCTAACCTGGTTCGAACAAAATATTAAAAGCCCGCTGGCTAACGCCGGAATCGAATACACTCTGGAAGTTTCCTGGTCATCCGAATGGCAAAAATCCATTATGGAATCCGCCAAGCGTTTCGACGCTGATTTAATTTATTTGCCAGTGCACGCAAGTTCCAATAGCAACAGCCGCTTTTTCTTCACTGAATCCAAATGGGAATTGTTGAAAGGCGCTTACTGCCCGGTAGTGTTAATTCGTCCAGGTGCAAAAGCACAACGCAAAGTAATTTTGGCTGCCGTGAACTTCCAGGCACAACGCGATGTGCAAATTGAATTGAACAAAAAGATTTTGGCTTCCGCAAAATTCTATGCCGAAACCTACGGTGCAGACTTGCATGTTATTAACGGCTACCTGGATTCCATGAGCTATCCAGATCGCGGCAAACTGGTGAGTGAAACCGGCCTGCCCAATGACAAAATTCATGTAGAAAACGGCTATACCTCCGATGTAGTTTCTGCACTGGCTGAAAAAATTGGTGCAGACCTGATTGTGATGGGCACCCTTGGTCAAAATGGTATGACCAAAACCCGTCGCGGTAACACTGCCGAGCGCTTGATCGCTGCGGTTGATACCGATGTGATGGTATTGAACCACGAATAATTTTTTGTAGTGGTTCCTGAAAAAAACGGCGATGATTTCATCGCCGTTTTTTTATGCCAATTGATCCAGGATTACCGTTTTTATAGCCACAAAAAATAAAAATCCGGCAGCGATTCACTGCCGGATTTTTTTACTGCGAAATCTACAACAGTATTAACGCATCGAGTTACCAATCACGCGAATTAATTCCCCGTCTGCGGTATCGCCGCTCAACTCCCAAAAGAAAGTACCCGCCAGACCTTGTTGATGGACGTAGTCCATTTTTCCAACCAGCGTTTGCGGAGTGTCATAACTCCACCAGTTATTACCGCAGAATGCGTAAGCACTTCCACCCACTGTGCCGGTTGCCGGGCATTTTGATTTCAATACTTTGTAATCATCGATACCCGCTTCATAAGTGCCCGCGGCTGCACCGGTTGCAGAACCACCAGGCGCTGCCTGTGTTACACCCGTCCAACCCCGACCATAGAAACCAACACCTAACAGGATTTTGCTGGCGGGAATACCTTTGGATTTCAGTAATTGAATCGCATTGTCAGAGTTGTAGCCGGCAATAGGAATTCCCGCATAGTCGTAAAGTGCAGAGTGCGGCGCGGTTGGTCCGGTTTTATCCCAGGCGCCGAAGAAGTCGTAAGTCATAGGCATATAGAAATCGAGATACTGCGCAGCGCCAGCGTAATCTGCTGCATTAATTTTTGCAGTACCGGCACCAATCGCGGAAGTGATCAAAGCGCTGCTACCGAAACGCGCACGCAGTGCCTGAATCAAATTTTTATAACCGGAGAAGCCGCTGGTAGTATCGCATTTCAAACCGCATTCGTTCGGGTATTCCCAATCAATATCAATACCATCGAACACATCAGCCCAACGCGCATCTTCAACCAATGCATAGCAAGACTCGGCAAATGCCACCGGATTTTGCGCCGCTTGTGGGAACCCCTCAGACCAGGTCCAACCACCGAACGACCAAATGACTTTTAAATTTGGATTCAGTTTTTTCAGTTTACGCAACTGGTTGAAGTTACCACGCAAAGGTTGATCCCAAGCATCAGCAACACCGTCGACGCTGCCCGCCGCATCATACGCTTTATCGTAAGCTGCGTAAGAATCGCCAATTGTACACTTACCGTTTTGCACATTACCGAATGAATAAAGAATGTGTGTCAATTGCGCCGCAGAGCCGCTAGTCGCAATATTTTTCACATGATAGTTTCGGCCATAAATGCCCCACTCGGCAAAATATCCAACCACTTTTTTACCGCCCACGGCGGAGATAGAACTTGAACTGCTCGACATCGGGGTGCTGGATTTTGAACTCGCCAATGAGCTAACCGCTGAGCTGGCAACCGAACTATTCACAGAAGTCGCACCTGAACTTGCAGCAGAACTTTTTATCGAACTTGAACTGACCGCAGCAGAACTGACAACAGCTGAACTCGCAACAGAAGAGCCTGTACCGCAAGCACCTTTGTTGACCCATACATCATAAGCACCGGAATTATTTAGCGGGTCTTGCCCCTGTGTCCACCATTTAGCCTGATAGAGAGAACCGCTGCGGCTGACTTGCGCATTGCCAGAATAGGCAGAAGTAGTGTTCCATTCAGCTACACCATTACACCCCGCCGTTGGCGTTGCGCTGGAAGTTGCCACTGATGACGCAACAGAACTTTTTACTGAACTAACGGCCGCACTACTGGTTGGCGTTGACGACGTGCCAGTACCGGAACACGCGCCCAGGCTGGACCAGGCATTATTCCAGGCCCAACCTACACCCGGTTCATAAGGCCCTCCGACCGAGCACCAACCACCGACGGTACAGGAATAAGCAGTACCGCCATTTTGTACGACGGCGCCGGTTGCGTAAGTACCTTGTTGATAGTTGGCAACACCTGCACAATTGTACGCGTGCGCTTGTGTAGCCATTAATCCCGCAGTTGATAACAGCATTATTAGTTTGAGCGATTTCATTGGATTTTCCTCGGAATCGTTTTAATTTTTCATCTCACTAAACCGACCATACTTTTTAATCGTATGTTTCCGGTTCAGTCTCCCAGTGTTTTAACAGCGCCTTGTACGTCATAGTTGGCAACTGCATCTTCCCGCGTCCATCTGTTGTTATTTGTTCCGCTCCTAACCAGTAACTCCGGTTTTTCGCGCACTTTTCGCAAGCGTGGCTTTTTTCAGGCAATAGCAGCCCCTGAGCGAATACCCTGAAAAAGTGCTAGAAATTTAGAAAAAAACAGTACGCGCCCCGTGCGTGCACAGGGTTGAATCTGATCCTGAATGGAAATTGGAATGGGCGAGCTACAGCCAGTACAGGAGAACCTGCCACAGGATGAAGTCCCCAGCGTCGCTCCTTGGTTGAACGGTTGTTCTTATCGTTAATTTATGTAAAACCAGAAAACGATTTAAAAATACATCCACATGGACAACGTTGTCAATAATTTATCAGAAAAATGTTTTGCGCGTCACACTGATAGTTTAGAGCTGGCTTTTTGACATCGACCAAAGCGAGGACCGCTTATAAATAATTGGCGGAAACTCCAGTAAATTTAACCGGGGTCTCACTTATTATTTATAAGCAGCGGGAAGAACAAATTATTGACGGGATTTTTTTATCAGATCATACGCTGCCTGAATTTCCTGCGAGCGCTCGGTTGCGGCTTTGATCATATCTTCAGGCATCCCCTGCCCGATCAGCTTATCCGGATGATATTCGCTCATGAGCTTGCGATAGGCTTTTTTCAGTTCTGCATCGGTCGCGGTCTTCTCAACACCCAAAGCTTCATAAGCCAGCGTTAATTCGTCAGCGCGAATCGGCTGCTGATACCCGCCAGACTGGTAACCGCTCTGCTCGCGATTAAACGCATTTTGTGCATTCAGCATGCGCAGCAACTGCTCAAAGGCAAAGCGCGAAAAGCCCAAGCGATCGGCAACCTGACGTAACACCTGGGCTTCCTGCTCATCCAGCTCGCCGTCGGCCATTGCCAGATTCACCAAGTTTACCAACAACATATTGTTCAAATTACCGCTGGCACTGCAGATGCGCTTGTAGTCGGCCAGCGCTGAATCCAAATTAAATTCTGTTGTAGCACCCACTTTGAATAAGCGAATGGCTTCGCGGCGATGGTCAGCACTCAGACCCATTTTTGTCATGAGCGATTCAGTTAGCTGAACTTCAGTTTCACTGACCCGACCATCCGCTTTGGCCAAATGACCCGATACGGTAAAGACCGTTGTAAAAAAGCTCTCCTGAATCGCATGCAATTGCGCCGGGGGAATTTTCGGGGCCGTACGACGCGGCTTATCAATAAAATAGTGCCCTAGTATTGCACCAAGTATCGCGGTAAATGGATTAAGCAAAGCCAAACCTATGGCGAAACCAATAATTTTTCCAATCATAATGTGCTACTGCAAAAGAAATTATCAGGAACTACAGGATAACATGGAGCAGCCCGCTTTATGCCGTGCCCACTCCGGGCGTTTGGCGAAATAATGCTGATAGTCAGGCTGCTCAGCGTAAGGGTTACGCAAAATCTGCAGCAACTTTTCTACCTCAGAAAAATCACCTTGCGTCGCTTTATCAATAGCCTGCTGCGCTAAATAGTTGCGCAATACATATTTCGGGTTAACCGCATTCATGCGCTCACATTTTTGCGTATGGGTGTTGCCGCTTAACACATAATCCTGCTGTAAACGGGCGGCATATAAGCGCAACCAATCTGCCCATTGCGTTTCCGCCCGTGCATCGACTACGGAATAAAAGCTGTCGCGCACAATATCAACACATTGACTATTTGCGTAATGAGAAATGTCATCAGCATTGAGTTGCGCAAGCGCGCGATAAAATATAGTCATATCGGTTTCCACTAATTGGAAACAAGCCAATAACTGCTTATTGAGTGCCTGATCCTGCATTGGATCAAATTGGCTCAAGCCAAGTTTGGCCGCCACATCCCGTTGCGCACAGTGCTCGTATTCCGCGCGATAATTTTCCAGCGCAGCTTGCAGTGGCTCCACTTCATCAATCAATGGATAGATGGCATTTGCCAACTGCGCAAGATTCCACAGGGCTACGCGCGGCTGGCTGCCATAGCGATAGCGACGCCCTTGAGCGTCGGTTGTGTTGGGCGTCCAATCTTGATCATAACCTTCCAACCAACCGTAAGGACCGTAATCAATGGTCAATCCAAGGACAGACATGTTGTCGGTATTCATTACGCCGTGCACAAAGCCCACACGCATCCAATGCGCCATTAACTGTGCGGTGCGAATACAAATTTCGTTAAACCAACGCAAGTAGTCAGCTTTGGTGAATTCATGTTGCTCAGCGGGAAATAACGCTGAAAAGTCTGTGCGCAGGGTGAAATCGGTAAATTGCTTTAGCAAGGCAATATCATTGCGTGCGGAAAAAATTTCGAAATTGCCAAAACGGGTAAAGGTTGGCGCAACACGGCATACAACAGCACCCGGCTCCATTTGCGGATTGCCATCGTAAAACATATCGCGCCTTACCAACTCACCGGTGCCAACCAAACTCAATGCGCGGGTAGTAGGAACACCCAAATGAAACATCGCTTCGCTGCATAAAAATTCGCGTACCGATGAGCGCAACACTGCCAGGCCGTCTGCTGTGCGTGAATAAGGTGTAGGCCCTGCACCTTTTAATTGCAGCGTCCAATGCTCACCGCGGGAGTTTTTTACCTCGCCCAAATTAATTGCACGACCATCGCCCAACTGCCCTGCCCAGTTGCCGAATTGATGACCGCCATACACACAAGCATGCGGCTCCATTCCTGACAATAATTCGTTGCCCCCAAATACTTGTGTAAATTGCGGATCGGCAAAGGCCGCGTGTGACAACTGCAACAAATCAGCGACTTCGCTGACAGCGGCGATCAAATGGGGATTCTTTACTGGTGTGGGCGTTACGCGCGAATAAACCGCAGCATATACCTGGCGACGAAAATTCTCGCTTTCATTGTCCGCCGGCATTTCACGCACGAGGCGATTATCGAATACCAGTTCACGCAGCGACAGCGGCATTACTTGATACCCAGCAATTCAATTTTGTAGCCGTCAGGGTCTTCCACAAAAGCGAGAATCGTTGTGCCATGCATCATAGGCCCGGGCTCGCGCGTAATCTTGCCACCGGCGGCACGAATTTTTTCACAGGTTGCGTAAACATCATCGCAACCCAGGGCGATATGACCATACCCCTTGCCTAAATCATAGGACTCAACGCCATAGTTGTAGGTGAGTTCAATAACCGTATGCGTTGATTCCTCACCGTATCCAATAAAGGCCAGAGTAAATTTACCCTCAGAATAATCGTGTTGGCGTAAGAGTTTCATCCCCAACACCTTAGTGTAAAAATCAATTGACTTTTGCAGGTCGCCAACCCGTAGCATGGTGTGAAGAATTCGCATATTAATATCAACCGTTTAATTGCTGATTAACAGAAAGAAGAGAATAGCGAGTAACCAAAAATATTGCTCGCATTAAAATTTTTGCTGGGCACCAATGGTTATCTGGTATTTATCCAAACCATTTTTCGCGGAGGTGGGCGTCGCCAAATCTATATGTACCACGTTACCAATTTTAACTTTACTTGAACTAAAGCGCAGACCTATTCCCACATTACTCAGCGTCGGGCTACTACCATATTGCTCCAATCCCCAAGCCTTACCCATGTCAAAAAATATCACAGCACCAAGACGCAGCAAATTGAAAATATGGATATCGGAAAAATAGCGTCGCTCTATAGTAAACACATAGCGTTGGTCACCGCGTTGATAATCAGAGGGATAACCCCGCAACCCGGTAATATCGCCTACCGTTAACTCTTCGTGTTGCGCCAAATCCTGCCCGACTTCGTATTCAAAACCCACATACCAACGGCGCTTTTCATCTTCGAAATAATGGTAGGCAAGATTAGTCCCCCAAACGCGACTATTCCCCTTTTTTAACTGCGTGTGGTACGCCCCATCAAAGTTAAATCCCGATTCCAATATGTGGCGCGCATCGATATCGCGGGTATAGGTGTAATCCACGAGCAAGCGATAAACATCATCAGGATTATCAAATAAAGTGCCACCATAACCGAAGCGAACCGCAAGATTGCTACCTATAGCGATATCTTCCGGGCGTTGGATTTGATAAATATTTTTAAATACTCCAAAACGGTTGGCGAGATACTGATACTCCACCCAGGAGTAAACTGACTTTCGATTTTCCGGGACGGGCTGCAAAGTTTCCGGCGTTGCAAAAAAATTGTCTTCCTCATTCGCAAAACCAATTAACCAGCGCTGAGTGTGCGTTTCCTGTACATCGGTAGCCTTACCAAAATAAACCTGGTTATACATACTTTGATGACTGAACTCGTTGATCTCTTCGTCCATGTGGCGAATAGGTTGATCCAGAGTTACATCCTGTGTGTAAAAGCCGGCGGACCAAGGCGTCGACAGGGAGTAAAACGGGTGAGCAACATCGACGATCAAATCGCGCCCGTCGCTTGTGTCGGCATAATACAAACGCGTTGCAATTTGCGAATTGAAAACGTGCGGACTGCGGAAATCGTAGCTGACCAAATTGCGCTCGGTGGTCTGCTCATAGCCGATAGTCAAACTGTTCCCAGACCCCAGAATATTCCCGTCTGCAATCGCCAACCCGGAATTAGTACCTTCAGATTCTTTACTTACGGAGAATTGTGGCTCCAGTGCCCAGGAATCCTGCGTAACTACCATGAGATCCACCTGCCCGGTGCATACTTTAACCGGCACTATATAGGCATTGGTGAGATATGCGCGCTTACGCAAAATGCGTTCGCTTTCCTGAACTCGCTTGACGTCAAGGGAATCACCTTCTTTAAACAGCAACTGTGTCGCAATCACATGTGGACGGGTATTAACGTGAAGCTTATTTAAAAACAAATAGAGTGAATTATTTTCTGCTGGATCATCTTCATCAAAAACCGGCCGGGTATTGAACTGAATGTGACGAATGGTTTTTCCCTGAAGATTATCAAAGAGATGAGAATCGATACGGGTGCGCTTAGCATCGGCAATTTTTTCACGGTAACCATAAAAAAATTCGCAGCTAGCGTCATCTTCTGCAGCAGCAAGCTCGGCGGTCTCCGCGACCACAGGCAAGGCAGGACTTAATAAACTTACAACCAGACCAAGCCTGGTACAAAACCCAACCGCCGGGGTTTTACTCATAAACAGGTCTCAAGCACAGATGGATAAGCACTATCGCATTGCCAATCTAGACAAAAAATTAGCTATTCGGTTTCAAGTCTAGCAGGCGGGCAAATTAGCATCTGCGCCCAGCGTCGCATAGCCGTGGCTTGTTAAGAATTTTTTAATGGTGATTGTGTTCATGGCCGGCTGCACTAGAAGCTGCCTCCGAACCGGAAGTCGCTCCCTGCTCCGCTCCGGTTGCACCGTGATGCATATGCTCATGATCCATTTTCGAATGATCCATTTGACCGTGGTTCATTTGGGTGTGGTCCATGCCTGAATGATCATGTGCAGCACCAGGCGAATGGCTGCCTTCGGCTGCATTGCCGTGGTGGCTGTGATCGTGACCGGAATGGCCACCACCCCAGATTGTCCACAAGCCAAACAACACGATAGACAGGGCCAGAGGCCAACGAACCCGGGGGTTACGCAGCAATTTACCCAACTGTTGAGCTGCTACACCTGTCGCCAACACCGAGGGCAACGTCCCAAGGCCAAAGGCCACCATCAGCAGGCCCGAGTTAATACCCTGACCTTTAGCCATGGCAAAAGCCAAGGCTGAGTACACCAGGCCACAGGGAAGCCAGCCCCAAACCAATCCCAGCAAGCTCGCTTTTACGACAGAATCGACCGGCATCAAGCTTTTGCCGAGCGGCTGGATGTAGGCCCACAAATACCGCCCTGCGGTTTCCAGATAGACCAGACCGCGCCACCAGTCCGCCAAATACAACCCCATGGCAATCAACAACAAGCCGGCCAGCCAACGCAGCCAGACACTGGCGCCCCACTGGGCAAGCTCATTTGCCATAGCGCCAGCAAGCAAACCAATCAAACCATAGCTAACAACGCGACCGAGGTTGTAACACAAGAGTATCCACCAACGCCGCGTTTTGGCGTGGTTGGGTATAGCCATACTCAATGCGCCCATAATACCGCCGCACATGCCCACACAATGGGCGCTGCTAAAAAGGCCGAGCAAAAACGCGGCCGCGAGTGAAGACCAATCAAACATACTTAGGGATTCTTACTATCGGGAGCCGGTGACTCGGCATTGGGAAAGGCGCTGTTGGTTTGGTGTGTTTGCGCACCAGGTTTGGCCAGCTCCGCGTTTTTAGATTGTTCAGCGCTTTTGGATTGTTCAGCATCGAACAATATACGATGAGCTTCGGTATCCAGATTATCGTACTGGCCACTGTTGAGCGCCCAAAACAATACCTTGATTGCCAAACCAATAAAGATCAGCGCACAGGGCACCAGAAAATAGAGACTTTCCATCGGGATTAATCCACCAGGCGTAACGCGTTAAAAATCACGATCAGGGAACTGGCCGTCATACCTATCGCTGCCAACCATGGCGGAATCATACCAGCCGCCGCGAGCGGCAAAGCGAGTAAATTGTACATCAACGAAAAACGCAGATTTTGCCGGATGACTGCTCTGGTGCGGCGAGCCACATCGAGCGCTTCGCCAATAACCTCCAACTGGTTGTTCAATAACACCGCATCGGCGCGGGTTTGAGCCAAGTCTGATGCTGACGCCATAGCAACTGACACGTCAGCACCCGCAAGCACCGGCACATCGTTAATGCCATCGCCAATCATCAGCACTTTATCACCTGCAGCCTGACGCGCACTCAAGTGTGACAATTTGTCGCCGGGAGTCGCGCTGGCAATATAGGACTCAATTCCCAATTGTTGAGCCAAATGGCTGACCGCCGCGGGTTGGTCACCGCTCAACAAATCAATAACAATGCCCTGTTGCTTCAGATGTTGAATAAGCGAGTATGCATCGGGGCGAATTTCATCCGCCAAGGCAATCCAGGCCAGCGGCTGGTTTTTATCAGCCAGCAGCAGCCAGGTATGGTGAGACGTTTCGGGAGGAAGCGATGTAAGTTTGGTATCGAGCCACTCGGCAATAAATGCAACAGTGCCTAACCGATACCACGTGTAATCAATGCAGCCTTCAACTCCGGCCGCGGTAATTTGCCTAACATCAGTTGCGTTTAATTTATCGCGCCAAGGATTAAATGCAACCGCCAATGGGTGATTGGAGCCAGTTTCCAGGGCGGCAGCTATAGCAAGTATTTCATCTTGCGAAGTTGTAAAAGCCGGAGCAATAGGAATTATTTTTTCTACGACAAATTGACCACGCGTGAGCGTACCAGTTTTATCAAAAATAACGCGAGTGATGCTATTCAGAGTTTCAATCACATGACCGCGCGCCACCAAAAAACCGCGTTTGCGTAAGTTTGCAGTCGCCGCCGATAAAGCTGCCGGCATCGCCAACGCCAACGCGCAGGGGCAAGTAACGACTAGCACTGATAAAGTAATCCAGAACGCGTGCTGAGGCTGATACCACAACCAAAAAGCAAATACCGCGCTGCACACAATCAACAAACGTGCGATAAAAAAACGCGCCGTGCGATCAGCAGCGAGAACTTGTTGCGGCTTTTCATCGGCGGCGCGAGTAGCCATGCGCTCAATGGCCGACAATTGGGTCTGCCCGGCAACTGAGGTTACTTCCACTTTTAATGGGCTATGCTGATTCATCGTACCGGCAATAACTCTATCGCCAATTGCTTTGGCAACCGGGTTCGACTCACCGGTCAACAAAGCTTCAACCACCGCACTTTGTCCGGATACTACACGACCATCACATGGAAAGGTCTCACCCGGCCTCACTAAAATTAAATCCGTTGGCTTTAACATTTTTAACGGCAGGTTTTGTTCCAGCTCGCAGCCATTTTCTTCACGTAAACAACATGCTGTTAAGGGCATAAGTTGCGCGAGGTTGCCAAACGCCAAACGATTACGATGACGCGCTCGCAATTCTACGTAACGCCCAAGCAGCAGAAAAAAGGTGAACATGGAAACCGATTCAAAATACACTTCGCCGGTACTGGTCACTGTGGCCCACACACTAGCGAGATACGCTAAACCTATCGCCAGTGCAACCGGTACGTCCATCACCAGATGCCGCATTTTTACACTGCGCCAGGCCGCCTGAAAAAATGGCCAGGCAGAAAAAAAGACCACCGGTGTCGCTACCAACATCGACAACCAGCGCAAAAAATCCAGCCAGAAATCGGTCGCGCCGGTATACATACCTACGGCGACCATCATTGCTTGCATCATACCAAAACCGGCAACACCAATGCGGAATAAGGCAATGCGATTTTCCTTTTTGATCAATTGCTGTTGCTGATCATCCGTGGCCGGGCGCGGTACATAACCGATAGCGGCAAGTGAGCGAAAAATTTCGCTGAGTGATTCACGAGAATCCCACACAATCGCGCAGCGATGTGTGCTCACATTCACGGTAACAGACTGGATGGCAGGATTTTTTTTCAGCTGGGTTTCAATCAACCAGGTGCAAGCAGCGCAGGTGATTCCTTCTAGCAGCAAATTGGCCTGCTTAAAATGCTCATCGAAAGGAATAACAAATTCGGATTGAACTTCGTCGAGATCGTAAATATTCCAGCGGGTTTCGCCTTGGGGATTTGCGTCGGGACGCTCATTGGCGGTAGTGCGAAATTGATAAAAATTTTCCAACCCGCCATCAACAATTGCGCTGGCAACTGCCTGACAACCTGGACAACACATCAACCGTTCCTGCCCCTGAATACGTACCGGATAATAGCTGGCTTCAGGAACAGGCAACCCACAGTGATAACATGGGTTAGATGTAGAAATCGACATGGAGTTTGCCGCGCGCGGTTGAGTCATTAACTTAATTTTTTACGCGCGGCGCCAATTGAGTGGTGTCGCCAGATTGAAAATTAATGTCGCCACTCAGGGTCCAGGGCGCCTGGTTGCGGTTGGCGATATCACTAATGGGATACAGTGTTAAATACCAGGAGTATTCCGGCTTTTCCAACAATTCTCCCCGGTAGTATCCCGGCGAAATAGCGTTAAGGCTAATCAGTTGATCCTTTGCCGCCTTTACCGGGTGGCCCATCATGAGCAACAACTGTTGCGGCATTAAGGTTTCATCGTCAGGTGCATTGGTGATATTCAAAATAACATCGCCAGTGGTGAGATCAAAACGCAAATCGCCGCGCAAGCCCAACTCACTCGCATGTTTATCCTGCTCTAACGCCTGATTAATCATGCGCCCTTCTTTGTAGTAATTATCGATGATGACATCATCAGCACCTTTCAAGGCAATGGACACGGTAAAACCGCACATAATGATGATAAAAATAAGCGGGCCAAATACAAACCAGAACCAGAACTGGCGGTACCAGGGTTTTGTACTTTCATCATTCTGATCAGTCATTACTACATCTCTCATTGGCACAACGGATTCCTCACGCACGAATCATTTTTCAGTTAAGGCCCAATAAATGTTGTGGTGTTTGTTGCAGTAATTTCCGGGTTTTCGCGCGCACGCACCCGAAAGTGAATTTCCGATTTGGTCGAGGTTAACTCGGAGGTTTTCACCGCAATACGCACCGGTATGGTTAACACTTCGCCTTCAACCGCAGGCACTGCTTTGTACCCCTGAATAACAAACGGGAAATCACCGTCTACTTCCAGATCGTAGATATGAGTAGCGCGGTCCATATTGCTAATTTTCAGGGTATAAACGTTTTGAATCGTATCTTCTACTTCACGGTACATTCGCACTCCCCGATCGCGCTGCGCTTCCAGGCCGACAGGAACGCGGATCGCGATGGAATATACAAACAGTGAAATCATGATTCCCAGCATCAAGGCATAGCCAATTAACCGCGGGCGAAAGACTTTGGTTTTGCCATTCTGGATTGCATCCTCAGTAGTAAAGCTGATTAGGCCACGAGGATAGCCCATCTTGTCCATTACACTGTTGCAAGCATCAACGCACAGGCCGCAGTCGATACATTCCGCCTGCAAGCCATCGCGAATATCGATGTCTACCGGGCAAACCTGAACACACCAGGAGCAATCGATGCAATCGCCCACACCCTGAGCTTTGTAATCTTCACCAGCTTTGCGCGGGCCACGGTTCTCTCCACGGATATTGTTGTAGGACACGGTTAACGTATCTTTGTCATACATCACCGCTTGGAAACGCGCATACGGGCAGATGTATTTACAAAATTGCTCGCGCATAAACCCGGCATTCATGTAGGTAGCGCCGAGGAATAACAATACCCAGAACAGCGGAACCAGATCCAGATCAACTGTAAAGAAACCACCGACCAAATCGCGGATCGGCATGAAATAGCCAACAAAGGTGAGCGAGGTCACAAGACTGATCGCAATCCAGATCGATTGTTTCGCCGATTTGCGCCAGATTTTTTCAAAATTCCAGGGCTGTGCGTCAAGTTTGATACGCTTGTTGCGATCACCTTCGCAGACATGTTCGGCCCAGATAAACATTTGGGTCCACACAGTCTGCGGGCAGGTAAAGCCACACCAAACCCGCCCAACCAGCACGGTAACCGTAAATAACAGGAAGGCGGAGATCACCAGTAACCAAGCGAGATACATGGCATCTTGCGGCCAGAACGTTAGCCACAGAATGTGAAATTTACGCGCGGGTAAATCAAACAGCATGGCCGGGCGGCCATCAATTACCAGCCAGGGCATTAACAGGAAACCTGCCATCAACGGAATGCCTGTGTAACGGCGCAACCGTTGGTAAAAACCGGTAATGCGGCGGGTGTAAATCTTGTCATCCGCTTCGTATAAGCTTACATAGCGGATGACGTCTTCCGATTTTTGTTCTGATGCGGGTTTTTCACTCACGAACTCACCTCACTGCTCCTACCCAATTGATTAATTTGCGGGCAAGAGCTTATTGGACGCGAAAAAAAAGGCAGGCCGTCGGGCCTGCCTTCCTTGCCAGAAGAATTAGTTAGATCCTTCCAGCGACAGGCTGTAAACGTAAGCCGCCAGTAAGTGAATGCGGTCCTCTTTCAGCAGCTCCTGCTGAGCGGGCATCACTCCATTTCGACCATCGCGAATGGTTTGGCGAATAGTGGCTGGCTTGCCACCATAAAGCCAGGTTTTGTCAGTCAGGTTAGGTGCACCTACTGCCTGATTACCCTTTCCATCTGCACCATGACAGGCTACACAGTTGGCAGCGAAAACTTTCGCACCTTTTTCTGCTTTGGCTGCATCATGCTCACCACCGGAAATCTGTAATACATATTCGGCAACATCTACCACGCTTTCTTCGCCAATTACACCAACCCACGCTGGCATGGCGGCTTTACGGCCATGGGTAATAGTTTCCAGAATTTTTTCCGTAGTTCCACCATAGAGCCAGTCTTTGTCAGTCAGGTTAGGGAATCCAGGGTTACCGCCGCCGTCTGCACCGTGGCAAATTGCACAGTTGTTAGCAAACAAACGAAAACCCATTTTCAAGGCATCCGGGTTTTTGGCAACTTCATCGATTGGCATTTTTGAATAAACACCATAGGTCTCTGCATACACCGCTTCAGCTTCTTGCTGATGGCCGCGCAGCTCGCCTACAGACGTCCAACCACCGACGCCTTTCCACACCCCCATACCCGGGAAAATAATCAGATAGCCGATGGAGAATACGAACGTCAGGATAAACATCCAGAACCACCAACGGGGCAAGGGGTTATCGTATTCCTCAATTCCATCGTATTCATGACCGGTAGTTTGTGCTTCCTTGGTCTCTTCGCCTTTTACCGCACGCTTGCGGTTGGCCATAAGAATCCAGAACAACAACACCAGGTTGGTGCTGGTCAGGATAATGATCCATAAACTCCAAAAAGTACTCATATTAAATCCGCCCTAATCGATGATTACTTGCGATCATCTGTCTGGTTGTTTTCTGGCTGCTTTGCGGTTTGTTTGGCTTCAATTTCATCGTCCGCAAAGGGTAATTTCGCATCTTCCTCGAAACGTTTTTTTAAGCCGGGCGAAAACGCCCAGAAACAAACGCCGAAGAAAGCAATAGTTACCAACACGGTCGAGATGGCACCAACTGTACCTGCGTCCATTAGCGTTTCTCTTTTAACAACACGCCGAGGTTTTGCAGGTAAGCAACTAACGCATCCATTTCAGTTACACCATGCACAGCTCTTTTGGCGCCAGCAAAGTCTTCTTCAGTATAGGGAACACCCACTTTAGCCAAGGCACGCATCTTGTCTGCTGTGTGCTTGCCGTCCAGCTTGTTGTCATACAACCAGGGGTAAGCAGGCATGATGGACTCTGGTACCACAATGCGCGGATTGAACAGATGCACTTTATGCCAATCATCAGAATAACGACCGCCTACGCGAGCGAGATCCGGACCAGTACGCTTGGAGCCCCATAAGAACGGATGCTCGTATACAGATTCACCGGCTACTGAGTAGTGACCATAACGTTCTACTTCAGCACGCAGTGGACGTACCATCTGGGTATGACACACATGGCAACCTTCGCGGATATAAATATCGCGACCTTCCAGTTGCACAGCGTTTAGAGGTTTCAAACCTTCTACAGGGGTAGTGGTTTGCTTGAGAAAGAATTGTGGAACTATCTCTACCAAACCACCGAAGCTAATGGCGACAACCATAAAAATAGTCATCAAACCAATATTCTTTTCTACTATCTCATGACCTTTCACGGCATTCCCCTTACACAGCTGGTGCCTGGACAGGCTGGGTTTCAGTGGCTGCCTGTTGGTTGGCAGCACGCACTGTACGATAGGTGTTGTAAGCCATTACAAGCATACCGGTCAGGAAGAAAGCACCGCCGATAAAGCGCATGATGTAACCGCCTTTGCTGAACACTACAACTTCAATAAAGCTGTAGGTCAAAGAACCATCAGGGTTGAACGCACGCCACATCAAACCTTGGCCAATACCATTGATCCACATAGCTACTACATAGAGAACAGTACCTACAGTAGCCAGCCAGAAGTGCAGGTTGATCAACTTCACACTGAACATTTCTTCGCGGTTAAACAGCTTTGGCAACATGTGATATACAGCACCGATAGAAATCATCGCTACCCAACCCAACGCACCTGAGTGTACGTGACCTACAGTCCAGTCGGTGTTGTGTGATAAGGCGTTTACATTTTTGATTGCCATCATCGGGCCTTCGAAGGTAGACATGCCGTAGAAGGACAAAGCCACGACCAGGAAGCGCAAGGTGGGGTCAGTACGCAATTTGTGCCATGCGCCCGACAAAGTCATGATCCCATTGATCATGCCGCCCCAGCTTGGCGCCAACAGAATCAGCGACATCACCATACCCAAAGATTGGGTCCAATCCGGCAACGCGGAGTAATGCAAGTGGTGTGAACCTGCCCAAATGTACAGAGAGATCAGCGCCCAGAAGTGAACGATGGACAGTTGATAAGAGTAAACAGGACGACCCGCTTGCTTGGGTACGAAGTAATACATCATGCCCAGGAAGCCTGCAGTCAGGAAGAAACCTACCGCGTTGTGGCCATACCACCACTGCACCATAGCATCAGCAGCACCGGCATAAGCAGAGTAAGACTTGGTCAAGGTAACCGGGATAGCTGCGCTATTAACAATATGAAGTGCAGCAACGGTAACGATAAAACCGCCGTAGAACCAGTTTGCAACATAAATGTGCGAGGTTTTGCGCTTAACGATAGTACCGAAGAACACTACCGCATAAGCGATCCATACTAATGCCAACAATATGTCGATTGGCCATTCCAATTCGGCATATTCTTTAGCGGAGGTAATACCCTGTGGCAGGGTAATTGCCGCGAGCACGATAACAGTTTGCCAGCCCCAAAAGGTGAAAGGCACTAACCAACCACCGAACAGGGTCGTCTGACAGGTGCGTTGCACGACGTAATAAGAGGTAGCAAAGAGCGCACAACCACCAAACGCAAAAATTACCGCGTTGGTGTGCAAAGGGCGCAAACGGCCAAACGCGGTATAGGGTTGCAGCAAGTCGTTCAGACCTGGCCACACCAATTCCGCCGCAATGAATACGCCCACTCCCATACCAACTATGCCCCATACAATGGTCATAATGGAGAATTTGCGTACTATGTCTAAGTCGTATACTGGAGGATCCCCAGCTACAGTCGCGTGACTACCCATAGGACTTTCCTGTTACTTAAAAAGAAAAATAAAAACTTTACGTCTCGGCTTAACCGGTATTGCCAGTATCAGGCAGTTATCAAAAGCTATAACCCTACTTTAGGTGCGGCATTTTGCCTCAAGCGCGGCATTTTGTCTCACACTTGCAGTTACAGGATTGATATTTATCAAATTATTTATGCGCTTTTAATCAACCGAATCATCAATTGATCAAACTTCCCGCAGCCGCCATGGCTGCGGGAGCGCCGGACAATTACTTGAGGACACGGCCTTTGTTGGCGGCTATACGCATACGCAGGGCATTGAGCTTGATGAAGCCTTCTGCATCTTTCTGGTTGTACGCGCCCGCATCATCTTCAAATGTAGCTACTTTTTCATCGAAGAGACTGTCTGCTGAGCGACGACCTACAACATGGACCGAGCCTTTGTAGAGTTTGACGCGCACATCACCATTCACGAATTGTTGCGACTCATCGATCATCGCCTGCAACATTTTACGCTCTGGACTCCACCAATAACCGTTATAGATCATCTCGGCGTATTTAGGCATTATGCTGTCTTTCAGATGGGCAACTTCACGGTCCAGAGTGATGGACTCGATCGCGCGATGAGCGCGCAGCATGATGGTGCCGCCGGGAGTTTCATAGCAGCCGCGCGACTTCATACCTACGTAGCGGTTTTCAACGATATCCAGACGACCCACGCCATTCTCGCCACCCACTTTGTTTAGATAAGCCAGGATAGTTGCCGGAGACATGCGCTTGCCATCGATAGCAACCACATCGCCTTTTTCATAAGTTAGTTCAAGGTAGGTAGCTTTGTCTGGAGCGGCTTCCGGGGCAACAGTCCAACGCCACATATCGTCTTCCGCTTCGGTCCATGGGTTTTCCAGGACTTTACCTTCATAGGAAATGTGCAACAGGTTGGCATCCATAGAATAAGGGGATGCCTTTTTCTTGGTGAAATCCACCGGAATATTGTTCTTTTCACAGTAATTCATCAGGGTTTCGCGGGAAGTAAGATCCCACTCGCGCCATGGAGCAATTACCTTAATACCTGGTTTCAGTGCATAAGCACCCAATTCGAAACGTACCTGGTCGTTACCTTTACCAGTCGCACCGTGGGAGATTGCATCGGCACCAACTTCATTTGCGATTTCAATCAGACGTTTGGCGATTAATGGGCGCGCAATCGAAGTACCCAGCAGGTATTCACCTTCATAAATGGTGTTAGCACGGAACATCGGGAATACAAAGTCACGCACAAACTCTTCACGCAAGTCATCAATGTAGATTTGTTTTACACCCAACGCCTGGGCTTTGGCACGCGCCGGTTCAACTTCTTCGCCCTGACCTATGTCAGCGGTAAAGGTGATCACTTCGCAGTTATAGTTTTCTTGCAGCCATTTGACGATCACTGAGGTATCCAGGCCGCCTGAATAGGCCAGAACCACTTTCTTGATAGAAGACATAGGGGGCTCCCACTAAAATTCGTTTACGATCCACTTGGGGCAGGTGCTTATACGGGCGCGGGATTGTACTCGCAAGCTTGCTAAATTCCCACACCTAACAGGGTTAAATGCCGGTTTTTAGCAGTAAATGACAATAGCTCCCAACATCACCATGAAAACAAAAGCAGCCCTCGGGCTGCTTTGTGACGATAAATTTTGTTGCGTTCAATATTAGCCAACCTGAAAGATGGTTACAGCCGAAAGCTGGATACCTTGTCATTAAGCCCCAAGGCAAGATCCTGCAAACTTTTTGCGCGCGCCTCACCCTGATTGGCATCGGCCGCAGCTTCGTCGGCAACGCGCTGAATGCTTGTGATATTGCCCAACACCTCTTTCACGACGTGACTTTGCTCTTCCGCGGCGGTCGCAATCTGCACCGCCATACCGCTAATTGCACCGACTGCGGTGTTGATACGGTTCAAAGACTCAGATGCGTTATCTGCATTCTGCACACTCCCACTCGCCAAGTGACTACCCTCTTCCATAATTGACACCGCGTTTTGCGCCGTGGATTGCAAGCTGGCAATCATCGCCTGAATCTCCTCGGTGCTGGCATGGGTGCGCTGGGATAATACCCGTACTTCATCGGCAACCACCGCAAACCCCCGTCCCTGCTCACCGGCACGTGCTGCCTCAATGGCCGCATTGAGCGCGAGCAAGTTGGTCTGCTCTGCGATACCTTTAATAGTAGCGAGAATCCCGCTAATGTTTTGCGCATTGGCGTTCAGCGTGGAAATAACTGTTCCCGCCTGATCTACTTTTTTTGCCAACACCACAATGGAATCGCGGGTTTTATCAACCTGTTGCTTTCCCGCCTCCGCACTATTTACCGATTCACGTACCGAATCAGCGGTGTGTTCGGCGTGATGGGCAATTTCCTGGGTAGCATTGGTCATTTCATTCATGGCCAGGGCAACCATACCAATTTGCTGTTGCTGCCCATTTAACTCGCGCACCGAGGTCATCGCTGAATCCGCCATCGCGCGCGCATTCTCTTGCAGATCAGTCGCCTGCGCGCGAATGTGCCGCACCAGATCATTCATATGCTCCACAAACGAATTAAAATTCTCTGCCAGTCGCCCTACCTCATCATTGGACGTAACCGACAACCGACGAGAAAGATCGCCACCACCAGATGCGATTTGCGACAGGGACTCCGATACATTATGCAACGGCTGCAACAGCACCCCATTTAGCCAGTTAAGCGCGAGGATAGTCACCACCAGCAACACCAGAATCGCCACCAACTGCCCGAGCAAAGTAGATTGCACTGGCCCCACCAACAAATCCCGTTCAGACACCATCACCAGCGTTAAATCCGTTTTGGGAATAGCGCTGGCAAACACCTGAAATGCTTTATCGTCGATAGTCACCAGATGCAACGCGTCTTTATCTCGCAGAATCTGTTCAAGCGTCGCCGATGTAAGATCGACAGAAATGTCCGACAACGATTTACTCAGCAAATTTTTATCCGCATGCGCAAACACCTTGCCGTTGCGCGCGATAAACATATACCCATTGCCAGGCAAATCGATATCGCGCAGCTGCTGGACAATATCGTCAATCACCACATCCACACCCAAGATGGCTTTGATGGTGCCATCACCGTTAAGTACTGCACGACCGAGTGACACCACATTTTTACCGGTAGCTGAAGCGACCGAGGGGTTATCAATATAGGTAGCGCCCGGATTTTTGGTGGCGGCGATATACCAACCCCACACGCGCGGGTCGTCATTACCGGGCGCCATCACCAGATTGTTGGCGTTGTAGAGCTTGCCATCTGCAAAAGCGAGAAAACTGTTATCCACATCGGCCGACACTTTTACCTGGGTGAGGTGCGCGTTGTAGGCCTCCTCGGTGGCAGCCGCTGGAAAACCTTCCAGTGCCTTGCCTTTCAATGCAAACCAATCGCTCACATATTTGCTGAAAGTAGCGGATATACCCGCTATTTGGCGATTGATGTTCACTTCCATCGCCGTCATAGCCGAAGAATAGGAAAGGTAAGAAACAGCGCAGCCCACCAATAAAAGGGAAACTGCAACCGACGCGCTGATTTTTTTGCGTAGTGACCAACGAGTAGCCATTGTCTGAACTCCGGAGTAGTGATTGACCTGTGCCAGCGGGTTAATGGTTTGGCAAATATTGTTATAACGCTTGAAGCGTACCCGCGGGGTTGATAGCCCATCCATGGATCGCTATGCGGTTGCAATCGCTACTGTTAGGGCTTATTCGATTGCAACTACTTGCTCTTGCAACTTATCGGCATAAGCCCGCAATTGCTTGAGTAAATTTTGCTGTTGTTCACTAAGACTAGCATCGGCCACTAGCTGTGCCAGTCGCACATAAAACTCTGGCAAGGTCAGGCTGGATTGGGAATCTTGATTGGTGAGTCTCCATCGGCAAAAGGCTTTCCAGCGCAGTCGCTCTTCGGGATTAAGACTGGATGGAAAATTACGCGCGCGATAGCGAAATAGCATTTCACCCAAACGAGGATCGCGAAAATCAAATTGTACGCCTGCCAGGGCTTCTGTGTCGGCTTGCCGCACGCGGGCCATTAAGCGCTTGTCATGATCCTCAAAAAAGCCACCGTAAAGCATTTGCTCAGGATCAGTTTTTTCCGCGAAGTTATTTTCACTATAGAGCTGGAACAGCGTGTGTTGCAGACGCTGCTGTTCATCCAACGTCAGATTGCGCAGTTGATTCCAATTGTGTTCGCAGGCCGCTTTATTAATTTGTAAACGTTGCGCCGTTGCGTCATCCAACATGTTCGCCGGCAACAACATCGGCGTTTTATTTAAATGGATTTCCTTCAATGCCAGTCGCTCCACACCCTCAGGCAGATCGTCGGTGCGGGTATACAAACGCAGACGCAACTCATCAACCGACAAGTTTAATAGCGCTTGGGGATCAGCCGATAAATTATATGCAATCACCGAATTTTTATTGGCGGGGTGCATCGCCAATGGCAATACCAATGCAGCATTGCCATTCTCGGCAGGAAAACGCGATGAAATATGCAGCAGTGGTTTATGGCTATCAATTTCAATCATGCCGCTGGCAAAGCGCTTATCGCGCAATTTATAGGCATAATCATAAAGTTTGGGTTGGCGGGTCTTAATCAGTTTAGCCACCGCGATAGTGGCGTAAACATCCGAAAGCGCATCGTGCGCCGCTTCATGAACCAGACCATTGGCCTTAGTCAACATTTCCAGTTTGAAACAAGGGCGGCCATCCTCGTAATTCGGCCACTCAATTCCTTCAGGCCGCAGGGCACGGGTCATACGCACCATATCGATAATATCCCAGCGCGAATTGCCATTACGCCACTCGCGCTCGTAGGGATCATAGAAATTACGATAGAGCGTATAGCGAGTAACTTCATCGTCAAAGCGGATGGAATTAAACCCAACGCCACAGGTTCCCGGACGAGACAACTCGGCGTGAATCCGCGCAATAAATTGATATTCCGGTAACCCCCGCTCCAACGCGACTTGGGGCAGTAAGCCAGTGATCAGGCAGGCTTCCGGTTTGGGTAGGAGATCGACCGCAGGCTGGCAGTAAATCATCAAGGGTTCACCAATAATATTCAGCGCTTCATCCGTGCGCACCCCGGCAAATTGCGAGGGCCGATCTACCGCTGGCACCTCCCCCCAAGTCTCGTAATCATGCCAATAAAGAGTATTTTGCTGCGTGCTCTTCGTCATCGCTACCTACCAACAGAAAAAATAACTGGCTCATATTGCTGAACCCAGAAAATTACCTGAACAAAACCTGCAATGTAACACTCGCAGCCGGCTTTCCCCTATACTGCCGACTGAATTAAGCGACCCCAAGTAAGCGTCTCACGTTAGTTCAAGAGATCACATTTGTTATAAGAGATATTGGAGCCTGCCATGAGCGATTTAGAAAGCCTGTTTGCCGCCAACGTAAAATGGGCAACTGACATCAAAAAAGAAGATCCCGAATTTTTTTCCAACCTGGCCAAACAACAAGCACCGGAATATTTATGGATAGGCTGCTCGGATAGCCGCGTCCCCGCCAATCAAATTCTCAACCTGGCGCCCGGTGAAATCTTCGTGCACCGCAATGTGGCAAACGTAGTTATTCACACCGACCTGAATTGCATGACGGTATTAAACTACGCCGTTGAGTTTTTGAAAGTGAAACACGTGATGGTTACTGGCCACTATGGTTGCGGCGGTGTAAGAGCGGCGTTGGAAAATCAAAAGCTGGGCTTGATTGATTACTGGTTACGCAATATTCGCGATGTGTATTACACCAACAAAGACATTATTGATCGGATGGCTGATCAGGATGAACGTGTGAACCGTTTGTGCGAACTCAATGTAATCCAGCAGGTAGACAATATTTCACGCAGCAATATTGTGCAAAATGCCTGGGCACGCGGCCAGGAACTGACCATTCACGGCTGGATTTACGACATCCACGACGGCATCCTGCACAAACTAACACCACCTATCGATTCGGTTGAGCAAATCCCCGAACAGTATCGGTTGTATTAATTTTCTGCATCACAATCGTTTTTATGATTTATCTGGCGCAAACCGGGCACTAAAAAGCTGCCCGGTTTTTGCAGCCATGATTGCGTCATTTTCATGCAATCCTCTTATCTTGTGGGTCCACCAGCTCACTTTCACCTTTCCCCACTCAGTTAACAGCGCCGGATGATGTCCATACTCTTCCGCCAAGGCACCAACCGCCTGGGTAAACGCCAGGGCCTGCAGAAAGTTCCTAAACTTATAGGTTTGTACGAGCTGGGCAACCCCGTCGACGTACTCCAGACTCCAGCCGGGCAACTCGGCTAAAACATTTGCCAACTCCTGCTGACCCAAGGGCGGCGAATCACCGCGACATGCGCTACAGTTTTTGTCAATCAACATAACTTTTATTCCTTCTCTGGGTTGCAATGATTTTGAACGAACAAGACCCTATTGAAACAAGTACCGGGGGCGCCCATCGTCCGTCCCGACTCAAATTCGCGAGCGTCATCTTACCGTTAGTATTGTTCATTTTAATGGTAAGCGCCCTGGAGCTGGCAGTTCGCAGCAACTTAACCCAGCTGCGCAACCTGCAATTGCAGCAGTTAGGCAAAGATGTAGCCGACGTTGGCCGCTTGTTAGAACAAGAACTCAGCGCATCAATTTATCTGGTCAGTGGTTTGCAAGCTTATGTGGAAGCCAAAGGGGGAGTACTCGTCGGTCAAGAGCTCGCGCCTTGGTTAACCAACTTGCAAAATCGCACCCACCACATCCGCAATATCGGTTTGGCACCTGGTAATCGCATCGCTTACATTTTTCCTCTAGAAGGGAATGAAAAGGCGTTGGGCTTGTATTACCCCGATAATCCCTCTCAATGGCCGGCGGTGGAAAAAGTAATCAAGTCACGTATTGCAACGCTGATTGGCCCAATAGCGCTGCAACAAGGAGGCCAGGGGCTAATATATCGATCACCGGTTTTTCTGGAGGACGACGTTTACTGGGGAATTATTAGTGTCGTTATTAATGCGGATACCCTGTTTAGCCGCTTAACGGTTGACGCCAAGGAACGCAAAATAGCACTGCAAATCGTAGATCAGGACTCAAACACTACAATCGCGGGCCAGAGCATTGCGCCCGGCTATGCCCAAGCTGATCTGACCGTGGATTTGCCCGGCCGCCACTGGAAACTAGTTGCGGCTGCGGAACCTATTCCCATGAGCTCAACCCTAACGAGCTTGCGGATCGGAGGTTGGTTGGTGGCCGTAGCCTGTATGATCCTGCTTGCACGCTTTTTTCAGGAAGTGAAAGCGCGCGCGCAAACATTACTGACGCTACGCGAAAGCCAACAACGTTTTGCACGGATGTTTACCACCTCTCCTCAAGGTCTTGCGTTAGTTGATAACGAAGGCCGCTGGATTGAAGTGAACCCCAGTCTTTACCGGATGCTTGACTATAGCCTGCTTGATTTCGAACAACTTAAGCTCATCGACATTTTTGCCAAGGACTGTCGCGAACCGGTTATCAATCAAATGCAGGACATTCGCAATCGATACACCACGCAAACTGATCACTGCTGTCAATTTGAAGCAAGGTTAGTGCGCAGTGACGGAGAGATGCTGATAAGCCTCATTACGCTCGGAATCTGTTACTGGCACAACAATGAGACGCACTGGCTGCTACAAATTTTGGATATCGGCGAGCGTACCCGGCTAGATCAGTTAAAAAATGAGTTTGTTTCCGTAGTGAGCCATGAATTACGCACCCCGCTTACATCTATCATCGGCTCGCTTAAATTACTCGAGAGCGGCCAACTTCAACAAAATCCCACGACCAACGAAAAAATATTGAATATCGCCGTTCAAAACAGCGAGCGACTGGCGCGCCTGATAAATGACTTACTGGACATGGATAAATTAATTGCAGGGAAAATAGAATTTGAATTAAAAGTATGCCCCTTGCTACCTTTAATTGAAAAAACAATTGAATCCTGCCGTCCTTATGCGTTGCAACATCAAGTAACTTACAAAATGTTAGCTACTGATGAATCGATTTCAGTGAGTGTCGATTCACTAAGATTACAACAGGTCATTACCAATCTCCTATCCAATGCGGCAAAATTTTCGCCGCCTCACAGCGAGATAACGATTGCGGTAACAGCCGACGAGCAGAAAGCAAGAATACAAATTAATGACCAGGGAACAGGCATTGCAAAAGAAGATCAACACAAACTATTCAAAAAATTTTCACAAATTGATTCCACCACCACGCGCCTAAAAGGTGGCAGCGGACTAGGCCTGGCAATCAGCAAGGAATTAATAGAGCGAATGGACGGCCAAATTGGAGTAAGCTCATCAGTAGGAGCCGGTAGTAGCTTTTACGTAACGCTGCCGCTTTATGTTGAAGAACAAGACATCCAACACTAACCGTTCACAAGTAATTTTCCGGGCGCAAATTCATTGTCAGCGCAACCTTTGATCACTGAAAAAACTTGGTTTCCATCCCGCTAGTATCCCAGCCATGCTGTTCTATACTCTAGACAACATGGATATCAGGACACACGGGCACCCACTTCTACTCTAACTTCTATCGCTGGAATACCCGATGCTCGAGTTGCCTTCGCACCAAACACCTCAGGACGTACCCGCCGATGAATGGACACTAACCCAGGAGCAGACCAACTCGCTTTACCACAGCCTGCCCGTGTCACTGCTCTCGTCAATTGTGATTGCTCTCATCCTCAGCCTTTCTCATTGGAAGATCATCGGCCAGGCAGAAATCATCCTGTGGAACTTGCTCTTGGGAAGCACGCTACTGGCACGACTGACCCTATGGATTTTCTGGCAAAACGCGTGGCAACTTTACTCGGCGAATTTTTGGCTGTGGAGTTTTCGCATTGGCGTTTGGCTAACGGGAGCCGCCTGGGGAACAACGGCTATTTTATTATTCGCCCATGACAATGCGATCTATCAAGCACTGCTAGCATTTTCACTGGCGGGTGTTGCAGCCGGCTCTATGACATCACTTACAGCCGACAAATATTCCTCGCTCGGTTTTGTGATATTGGCTATTACGCCATTAAGCCTGTTTATTTTTTTGGAAGATGGCCCCACTGCTGTCGCCATGTCGAGTATGACACTGTTATTTATTTTCTTTGTGATCGCGAGCAGCATACGTACGCGTCGCAACATGGAAGAACAAATTCAAAAGAACCAACACCTACTTCAACTCACCGCAGAGCTAAATCACAAACAACAGCTGGAAAAAATTATCAACAATGCACAATCCACGTTTATCACTGATAACAATATAAAATTGACCTTGCAAAACCTGCTTAACGAAACTCTGATCGCTTGTAACAGCGAACTGGGCTTTATCGGGCAGATCGAAAAAAACTCAGACAACACACCTTTCATGCGCGCCCTAGTCTTCGGCAGCACCCAAAAGGAAAAGGCGGCCATAGATAAATTTCGCGCCACTCACTTGCCGGAAAATGGAGAATATAGAAATTTAGATAATTTGTTTGGACTGGTAATGCAATCCGAGAAACCAGTTATCAGCGCGAACATTAGTCGCGATATGCGCGCTGGAACCATGCCAGATGGCCATCCAAAAATTCACAATTTTATGGGGATACCCATTTTTAATGGGCGGGACCAGATCGCCATTCTAGGCTTGGCCAACTGTACCCAAGGATACCAGCAAGAAGACACCATTAAATTGGAGCCGATATTAAAAACCATCGCCCAATTCGTGCAAACCATGAATCACGAACAGCGTCATGCACAAGACCGAGCCGCGCTGGAAGCAAGCACCCAGCACACGCAAACCATTTTAAATGATATTGCCGACGGCATAATTACCATTGACAAGCGCGGCGTTATTCAATCGTTCAATCATGCAGCAGAAACCATTTTTGGCTACCGTGCGCGCCAAATTATCGGCAAAAACATCAGCGAACTCATGCCGGAACCGTTCAGATCCCAACATGATGATTACATTCGTAACCATTTAAAAACCGGAAAGAAAAATATTTTAGGTATAGGGCGAGAAGTGATTGGACTACGTCGAAATGGCCAACAATTCCCTATGGATTTAATGGTATCGCGAGTGTTCCAGAATGGAGAGCCAATTTTTATTGGAATAGTGCGCGACATCACCGACAAAAAGCAGGCCGACAACCTGCGTAATCAATTTATCAGCAGCGCCAGTAAAGAAATTCTCGGCCCACTAAATTTGATCAGCGAAGCATTACAGCGATTAAAAAATAAAGAGAAAGATAAGTTGCCAGAAAATCTGTTTCATGTGGTGGAGATTGCCCATACCAACAGCCTGCGTTTGCAACAACTCATGCACGACTTAATTGAAGTTCAGAGCCTTTCCAAAGGCGATAGCGACTTAAAAATGGAATCTCAATCGGCACTACCACTTGTTGACGAGGCCTTAAGACGCAACAAGGCCTTTGGCGACATTTATCAAAACAACGCCAAGCTAATTGCGACCAATGAGGAATTCACTATTCAAGTCGATAGCGCGCGCTTTTATCAAGCGCTATCGCTGTTATTGCAGTGTGCATTTAAAAGCTCAACACCCGGCTCGGAGATCGTCATACAAGTTCTTGAAGATCGCAGCCGGATCAACGTAGGTATTTATTTCAATACGCGCAACCTACTGGAAACACAACGCAAGCAACTCGCTGCGCAATTTAACAGCACTCAGGATGCCGCTAACACGCCGCTACACTCAAGCGAACTTGGCCTTGCCATCGCAAAAGAAATTATTGAAAAAATGCACGGTATCATCACATTTAATAGCAAAGCTGATCAGCATTATTTTTTGGTAGAGTTTCCGCGCGCCGTTAAAAAAATTTAAACTAATGCGCAACAATTACTATCACTCTACAAGCGATTACCGCTACCCATCGCTTTTATTTTATCGAGCAATGCCTGCCCCATTTTATCCAGCGCAACAATCTGATCAACGCCACCTACAGCAACCGCTTCTTTGGGCATACCGTAGACAACACAACTGGCCTCGTCCTGAGCGATGGTGTAACCGCCGCGATTGCGAATATCCAACATACCCTTGGCACCATCTTTTCCCATCCCCGTTAACAACACTCCAATCACATTCTTTCCGCCCACTTGAGCAACAGATTCCATCATCACGTCCACCGCGGGCCGGTGGCGATGCACGGGTTCGGCATCAGAAAGTTTTACCCGGTAATCAGCACCGGAACGAACAACCACCAAGTGATAGCCGCCCGGCGCCAAAAACGCATGCCCTGGCAAAATACGCTCTCCGCCCTTCGCTTCTACCACATGTAAACGCGTGGTTTTATTCAAACGCTCAGCATAAGTGCGCGTAAACCCAGGCGGCATGTGCTGCGTCATTACAATCCCCGGCACTGCCGCCGGCAACTGAACCAACAAATCTTTAATTGCCTCGGTGCCACCGGTGGATGCACCAATCGCAATAATTTTCTCCGTACTTTGCAGGCCTACCGGATTCATTATTTTTTGATCTTCTGTAATTTCCGGGCGGTGCTTCTTAATTAATGGCTTAACTTTTACGTCAGCAGCAGC
This sequence comes from Cellvibrio sp. KY-GH-1, assembly GCF_008806975.1. NCBI lineage: Bacteria > Pseudomonadati > Pseudomonadota > Gammaproteobacteria > Cellvibrionales > Cellvibrionaceae > Cellvibrio > Cellvibrio sp. KY-GH-1. The sequence continues at coordinate 5,565,199 of NZ_CP031728.1, read as the reverse complement.
ACGAATTTTTTCAATAATAATTTCTGCGTATTCGCGAATACCGCTGCTCACACCCAATTTAGGCTTGGGAATAAAGTCTACCGCTCCCAATTCCAGAGCGCGCAACGTAGCCTCAGCGCCCTCCTCGGTTAAGGTCGATATCATTACCACGGGCGTAGGTCGCGCCGCCATCAGTTTTTCCAGGAACGCCAATCCATCCATGCGCGGCATTTCAATATCCAGTGTGATTACATTTGGCGAGAATTGATTAACCATGTCGCGCGCAACAAAAGCGTCGGGCGCCGCACCAACCAACTGCATATCTGGCGAACCCCGTACTATTTCCGATAAAAGATTTCGAACGAGTGCCGAGTCATCAACGACTAACACTTTTATTGGCATAACTCAGTCTCCCGACGTTCCTGGGCAATTCACTAACTAAACAACTCAATATCACCACTTTTGGGAGTGAATTTGACACGCATACGATACTCACTTTCTCGATCAGATATAGTGCTGTTATGCATCGCTTTAATTTTTTTTACCAACACGCGGCCGGTATCCGGAAAGAAATACACCTTACGTGGAAATTCGCCCAATAAATCTTGAGCTACAACCGGAATTTGTTCCGTTTCTAAATAATCCAGAACAAATTCAGCGTTGCGTTGACCGACGTTATTTACGGTCATCCCTCTAAGCACGTTTCCGCCACCAAATACTTTTGCCTCAAAGCGCCCCCGATTGGCCCCCATTTTTAACAAGTGGTTGATGAGCAATTCCATTGCATAAACACCATAGCGCGCCGATTCAGTTAACAAACCGCTTTCATTCGAGCCGTCATTGGGGAGCAAAAAGTGGTTCATACCCCCTAATCCAGAATATTTATCGCGCAAACACACAGCAACGCAAGAGCCCAATACTGTAACAATTAACTTATCACCGTTGGTCACATAGTATTCGCCCGGCAATATTTTTACGGCTTGCCGATCAAAATGACGATCAAAATACATGTTTGGCGCCAAGTGCACGTTATTCTCATACATCATTGACGTCCTCCTTAACATCAGACGCCGCCAATCGATAGGTCGACTTGCCCACCAATCGGACAAGGTGACTCGCGTGAGAAAAACTTTCCGAATGGCCTGCGATATAAAGGCCATCGGGTACGAGCAGTTGCGTCATACGCTTTAAAATTTGCAACTGCGTGGGCTTGTCAAAATAGATCATCACATTGCGACAAAAGATGACATCAAACTTTTCCTGCAACGGCCATTTTCTATCAAGCAGATTAATTTGCTTAAATTCTATTAATCGCCGCAGCTCATCAATTACTTTTGCCTTACCTGAATTTTTACCTTTGCCGCGCAAAAAAAATTGTTTCTTTTTATCTGCACTCAACGCCTCCAAACGATCCAAGCTATAAACACCCATAGATGCCGTATTTAACACTTGGCTATCTATATCCGAGGCAACTATTTCTACTGGCGGCCGGTAATTTCCGTAGGCTTCCGCAACGGTCATAGCGATTGAATAAGGTTCTTCGCCTGTGCTCGACGCAGAGCACCAGATTCGACAAGGTTTGTTGTACCGATTTTTTTTTATAAAATCTTTTAAAATGGAAAAGTGATGTTCCTCACGAAAAAATGCGGTTAGATTGGTCGTCAGCGCATTAACAAACTCCTGCAACTCTTCCGGCGTCGACTCCAAATAGTCTAGATACTCGCCAAAGCTTGCCAAATTCAACGCGCGTAACCGACGGGCCAGCCGGCTATACACCAACTGTCTTTTCGATTCAGCAAGGTTAATTCCTGCTTTTCGATAAATCGCCGCTCTCACACGATTGAAATCGGAGTCAGCGTACTCAAATTCGCGCCCTGAAGTATCAGCCACACTAATAATTCCTGATTTCACCCATATCAGGGCAACCACAACGGTTGCCCATCGCAGCGGTATTAATCGTTAGAATTGTTCCCATTCATCTTCGGCCGACGAAGCGGGAGGTGTTAGTTTTCCTGCGGATTTGGTTGAAGTCGCTTTGGCTGGATTTCGCACAGGCGATTTAGCAGCCGGTTTATTCGCCGGCTTGGGCGCCGCCAGTCTGGTCGATGGCGTACGCTCCTGTGAATCGCTCAACCGGAACTGCCCTACATTACGATTTAATTCATCCGCTTGCGATTGCAAGCTTTCCGCGGCGGCAGCGGCCTGCTCAACCAGGGCCGCATTTTGTTGCGTCATTTCATCCATTTGCGAAACAGCGGTAGAAATTTCCTCAATACCGGTAGATTGTTCGGCAGATGCAGCCGCAATTTCGGCCATGATGTCATTTACACGTTTAATCGCGCTGACAATTTCTTTCATGGTCTCGCCTGATTTTCCAACCAGACTATTTCCGTTATCAATTTTTTGCACCGAATCCGATATCAGCGCTTTGATATCTTTCGCCGCATTGGCTGAGCGCTGTGCCAAGGTGCGCACCTCCGATGCGACAACCGCAAATCCGCGCCCTTGGTCACCCGCCCGCGCTGCCTCTACCGCCGCATTCAATGCGAGGATATTAGTTTGGAACGCGATACCATCAATCACACCAATAATGTCCGAAATTTTTCGTGCAGACTCATTGATTGCATTCATGGTGGTTACCACTTGTTGAATCAGGCCGCCACCATCGATGGCAACCGTAGATGCTTGCTCAGCGAGGACATTCGCTTGTTTCGCATTATCAGCATTCAATTTAACAGTAGAAGTTAATTCTTCCATCGAAGACGCAGTTTCTTCAAGATTGGCGGCCTGCTGTTCAGTTCTGCTGGAAAGGTCGGCATTGCCTTGCGCGATTTCGCTTGATGCAGTGAAAATCATATCCGCTGCACTGCGAATATCGCTGAGCATTGTTGTCAGATTTTCAGTAGTTTCATTACAGTAATTTTTGAGATCGCCAAAGGTACCTGCATATTCACCGGTAATGCGCTCGGTCAAATCGCCTTTGGCAATGGCACCAAGAACTCGCGCAACGTCAGAAAGTCCCTTGTCTGCCGTGTGCACAAGAATATTCAGCCCCTCCGCCAACTTCAGGAAGAATCCTGATTTTCCATCGGTAGTTAAGCGCTCAGTAAAATTACCTGACGCCGCAGCTTCTACTAACTTATTCACCTCACCTTCAACACCAACCTCTTCAGTTCTATCCAACCACTCCACTACCGATCCCAGGCGCGTACCATCTTTACTAAAGATTGGGTTAGCAACCAAACGGAAATGGCGTTTACCCACCACAATGTTGGTGGTATAGGTGGTTGTAAGATTTTCAAGCAGCTTCATTTGGTGCATTGGATTTTTATGGAACCCGTCCATGTTGCTACCGACTACTTTATCTACCGAGAAATGAGGCAACACTGACTTCAAGTCGGCCTCAGCGACACGCAGCATTTTTTCCACTGACTTATTCATGTAAATGATTTTTCGGTCCACATCAGCAATCATGACATTCGTTGTGGCCGTCTCCAACGCACCAAGGATTCGACTAAGCTCATGCTCTGCTGCGACCTCCTTGGTTCTGTCGATCCATTCCACCACAGTCCCCAGTCGCTCACCGGCTTCGGAAAATATTGGATTAACAATGAGCCTAAAGGTAATTCCCGCGACCGTAATTTGACTGGTATAGGTATCGCGCAAGTTTGCAAGTAGTTGCATTTGATGCGCGGGATTGCGATGAAATATATCGATGTTACTGCCGATTACCTTATCAACCGCAAAACTCGGCAGAGCCTTACGTAAATCCATTTCAACCGCGCGCAACATTTTCTCGACGGACTTATTCATATAAATGATCTTACGATCAGGATCGGCAACCATTACATTTGACGAAGTCGAGTTCAAAGCACCTAAAATGCGGCTCATCTGATGTTCAGCAACCACTTCTTTTGTGCGATCAATCCACTCAACCACAGTCCCTAATCGCTCGCCAGCCTCCGAAAATATCGGGTTAACGATCAACCTAAATGTAATACCAGCAACGGTAATTTGACTGGTATAAGTGTCACGAAGATTAGCCAACAGTTGCATTTGATGTGACGGATTGCGGTGGAAGATATCAATATTGCTGCCTATTACTTTATCGACGGAGAACCCTGGGAGCGCCTTGCGCAAATCAACCTCTACTGCACGCAACATTTTTTCTACAGACTTATTCATGTAGATAATCTGACGATCCGGATCTGCAACCATCACATTGGAAGACGTAGAAGTAAGCGCACCCAAAATGCGGCTCATTTGGTGCTCTATTGCAACCTCTTTGGTGCGATTAATCCATTCAACGACCGATCCAATTCGCTCGCCGTTATCGGAGAAAATCGGGTTTGCAATTAACCGAAAACTTATCCCAGCAACTACAATGTTGCTTACATAGGTATCTCGGAGATTAGCAAGCAAGCTTGATTGATGACTGGGGTTTTTATGAAAAATGTCCATATTACTGCCAATAATGCTGTCAACCTTAAAATGAGGCAGAACTTTTCGCAAATCCCCCTCAACATCCCTTAACATTTTTTCTACCGCCTTATTCATATATACAATGTTTCGATTAACGTCAGCGAGCATCACATTGGAAGACGTTGCATCCAGCGCTTGCCGGATGCGTAAATTATCGACCGCCGCTTTCTGGCCACTTGCGATAACGTGATACATATCCGCAATAGACCCCAAAACGCTACCCGGAACTGCGTCTTCGATAACCACATTGGCTTCACCTGACGTGATAGATCGTGTGATTGATTTTAATTTCTCTGGGTCTGCCCCCAGGCTCGACAAAATTAACCGCGAAAAATAGATCGAGAAAAACGAAACAGCCACCACAGAAAGTAGTGCAACTAAAACTAAAACAGTCCTATAAAAGCTAGCTACAGACTCGCCTTTTTCCGATAATTTTTTATGCTCATCCAGTTCCTTTGTTAAAAGCTGTTCAATGAGAAGTTCATGTTCATCAAACATTTTATTAACATCAACTAGGCTTGCTGCAAGCCTGACGTGGTCTTTAGCCTTGAATGCCGGAACGACTTCCGCTTCCACAAAACTAGCATACACCTCCATTTGAGGAAGTATTTTTGAGCTCAATAGAGATTTTAAATCTGACGACAAATGCGGGCTTGCCTTCCACTTGGTTGCAGAAGTACGATAATCATCCGTGTGCTTTTTAATCTGCGCGAGCGTTTCGCTTCCAGCGCCTTCAATTCCCAGTTGATTCACATGCATGTTGAGTTCAACAAGAAATAGCGGGGGTGGCGCAATTTCAGCAGTGAAATCACTGCTGGATTTTATTTCCTCGTACAAGTCACTACCAATGGAGGATTTGGCAATAATCAGAAACCCAGTAGTAACGAGCAAAATCACAGACACAATGGCAGCTATGGCCATCACATTTAATTTGGCTTTCAAGCTAATATTCATTCTACTATTCCTTATCGGTAACTGAGTTAGATTCACACAACGCCATCTCTTCACTCGATATCAACTTCTCTATATCTACTAAAATAATCATTTGCTCGTTCACTGTCGCCAAACCCAGCAAGTAATTACTATTGAATGCAACTCCAAAATCTGGGGGCGGGCGCAACTGATCCCTACTCAACGTCACCACATCAGAAACGCCGTCGACCACAATGCCAACAATACGGCTGTGAATGTGCAGAACAATCACAATTGTAAATTCATCGTAAGTTACATTCCCTACGTCAAACTTAATACGCAAATCGACTATCGGAACTATGTCACCGCGCAAGTTAATAACGCCCTTTATAAATGGCGGCGCATTTGCGATTTTAGTAACGGATTCGTACCCTCGAATTTCTTTAACAGTCAGAATATCTATTGCGTAATTTTCATTACCCAGTGTGAACGTCAAATATTCTTGTGCAATATTTGTAGCGATTGATTCCATAACTCACTCCGTAACCCACACTGAGGCATTAACTCAAACAGCGGCTGCCAAATGAATATTTTGATTAACGCTAAGCGCGAGTGATTCCACGTCAACAATTAACGCTACGCTTCCATCACCCATAATAGTAGCTCCAGCAATTCCCTGTACCCTTCTGTAGTGCTGTTCCAGGCTTTTAATCACTACCTGCTGCTGCCCAACCAATGCATCGACAAATAATGCAAAGCGATACTTAGTCGTTTCTATTAAAACGACAATACCCTTAGCCGGATCAATATACTGGGAGTCCAATTGCATGACTTTATGCAGAGGTAAAATAGGCCAGTATTCATTGCGCACATGCAATAGCCAATCGTCCGCGGCGAGCGTTTTTATATCATTTGCCGACGGCTGCATTGATTCAACAATATGAACGAGCGGCACAATAAAAGTCTGACTGCCGACTGAAACGCACATGCCATCCACAATCGCCAAAGTCAGCGGCAAATGAATGGTAAATGTAGCGCCCTGCCCTGCGCGGGATTCGATATCAATTCGCCCACCAAGAGTTTGTACATTTCTTTTCACCACATCCATCCCAACGCCACGACCAGATACATCCGTCACTTCAGCAGCTGTAGAAAATCCAGGGGCAAAAATCAATTGCCAAACATCCTCATCTCTTGGATTTTCAGCAATTGCTATATTATTTTCGCGGGCTTTTGCGAGTATCCGTTCGCGATTCAATCCACCGCCATCATCACTAATACTGATAACAATATTGCCACCTTGCTGCGCCGCACGTAGCACCACGGTTCCAGTGGGACTTTTTCCGCGCTCACGTCGTACTTCCGCCGACTCAATGCCGTGATCAATACTATTGCGAACTAAATGCGTAAGTGGATCCACCAGCTTTTCTGTCAACCCTTTATCCAGTTCAGTCTCGCCGCCTTCAATAATTAAATCTATTTGCTTACCGAGTTTAGTAGATAGGTCGCGTACCACCCGTGGAAACCGATTGAAAACAAACGACACTGGTAGCATACGGATAGACATAACCGCTTCTTGAATTTCGCGCGTATTGCGCTCCAACTCATTGGCGACAGTTTGGAACTTTTCACCTAACGCACCTTCAAGGCTTTTACCCAATAGATTCATCATGGACTGTGTAATAACTATTTCGCCCACCAAATTAATTAATTGGTCGACTTTCGCTACATCAACACGAATGGAGGAACTTTCTACAGTGACGTGATCGTTTGATTTTGATTTGGACGCTAGTTGTTTCTGCTCCACCACCCCTTTACCAACCGAAGCGGATTGGACAGGCTCTGGATTTGCGTTGCGTTCCGCGACTATTGGCGGGACAACAGATAAAGTGGCCCCGACAGCGCGAGATTCAGCAGTAGATGGAGACCTAGCGGTAGACGCAACAACTTCAACTGCAGGAGATGCAGTCTCCAATAGGTCCTCAAAAAAACCGGCTACTGCATCACTCGCGGACCGACTCATTTCACTCGCAACTTCCAACACCACATTATCCGGAGCTGGGAGATCCTCGAAAAATCCGAAGCTGTCATCAGCAACGGGCTCATCAAAAAAGCCAAAACTTTCATCAGCAACAGGTTCATTAAAAAAGCCAAACGCTTCTTCCGCTGGAGCAGGCTCAACCTGGGCAAAGAAACCAAAGCCCTGTTGCTCCTCTTTCTCTACTGCCGCTTGGGTTTTGCCAGACGTTTCTATTTCGAGTTTTTGAGTGAGCGATTGCACACTCGCCCAATCAATGGCTCCACCACCACGATACGATTGCAAAATATCTTTTAGCTGATCTACCGAACTTAAAAACAGATCTACCATACTGGCGGAGATCGCCATTTGGCCTTTACGAATTTTATCAAGCAGGCTTTCCATTATGTGGGTGACGCTAGCCAATGCATCAAACCCAAAAATACCGCTACCACCTTTAATGGAATGCGCTGCACGAAAAATGCTATTCAGCATTTCTGGGTCTGGAGCTTTCAAATCCAAAGCTAGAAGGAGCTGCTCCATTTCTTCGAGGTGCTCCTGGCTCTCCTCAAAGAAAACCGCATGAAATTGTTGCATGTCGATGGACATATCCAGATCCTTCGCATTTAGTTGGCCTAGGTCTTATACAGCGTTATCTCACTGCGCTAACCCATGACTTTTTTGGCAATTTCCAATAACTTGGCCGGATCAAATGGCTTCACCATCCAGCCCGTTGCGCCCGCCGCACGCCCCTGCGCCTTCATCGCATCACTCGCTTCAGTGGTAAGCACCACAATCGGCGTACGCATGTGTGTGGGAAGTGCGCGAGTGGATTTAATAAAGGTCAGACCATCCATATTCGGCATATTTTGGTCCGTCAAAATAAAATCAAACGCTCGCGTCTTACAGATATTGAGCGCCTCCTGTCCATCCTTTGCCGCCGTAACGGCGTAGCCAGCAGACTTTAACGTTGCCTCCACCATCTGACGGACGGAAGTAGAATCATCGACAATTAATACTTGCTTGCTCATATATTGCTTCCTGAACCATGAAAATTAGTGCGTACTAATGACTACCTGAATTCGATTTCCCGGCGGAAATATTTCAACGCTCTGCGCAAGGCTTTTTATTAGCTTCAACCCTCGACCCGATAACAAATCATCGCCACCAGACGCTTTACCAAAAAAATCAAAGCCGTCTCCGGTATCTTCTACCGTAACGACCAATTGCGGCCCTCCAGCATTTGATAATTCCAAGCGCAATGACAACTCAATAGCATCCGCGTTCGTTAATTTTGCCAACCGCTCTTCACGTTCCTGAAAATAGCGGGTAAAGCCCTCAGGCTCTTCCTTTAAGCCAGAATCAAGCCGTAATACTCCGTGATCTAACGCGTTACTTACCATTTCGGTCACTACCAAAAAAATTATTTGGCAAGACTTCTGATCCATTCCAACACTTTGGAGGAACTTATTGCAAAGTGGTGATAACTCACAGTGAGCCAGTTTTTTCCCGCTCATTCGGACTTGCCAGGAAAAACTGGAAAATTCTTCCTTTATCGAACCCTCAATCGCATTTAATGACGCAGTATTTGCATAGCACGGAAGCCCATCAGGCCTAATAACACAAAATGAAACATCGTCCCGGTAAGATTCTGTTTGCGCATGCTCAAACAGCGTGGCCCCAAGAACATCCAGTAGATCACTGGGGTCCGAGCGAATCACATTGAGCAGTCGTTCTTGGGAAAAACATTCACCCTCCGCATTTTCCTGCTCTAATAACCCATCGCTGCATGCAAAAAAATAACCGGAATCAGAAATCGCCAGTGTTTCAACATTGGCATCAAAGCTGTTATCTTCCAATATACCCAGCGCCATGTGCTGCGATTTAAATTTGTGAATGACTTCGCCCTTACTTATCCAGTACGCCGGAGGCATACCTCCGTTCCACACATGAATTTTATGTTCATTCTTTTGGATATGAATAACTACCGCTGCAACAAAACGATCATGGGGGGTGTCACGCTCCAACTTTCGATTCATTTCGATAACTATCGGCTGAATATCAAAGCCCTTGGCAACCATAGTGTCGAAAATAGACACTACCGGCATCACCGTGATAGCCGCGGAAAGACCATGGCCGGTGGCGTCCGCTAAAAGAAAATATAGGTCACCACCCGGTGAAACCTTAGCAATCGCAATGTCGCCACTGAACGATGAGGAAGGCTTTAACCATATATTTACACCCTGAATTTTTTGATTGTTCTGCCGCAACAAATACTCATAAGTGAACTTCGCTACCGCCTCTTCTCTTTCAGCATCCTGCTTGAAACGCGCCAATTCAAAATTTTGCAAGCTAATCAAGCGCTGCAACTCGACCGACCGAATAAGCGAACTCACCTTTAATGCAAGCAAAGAAAGATTGACCGGTTTAATGACATAGTCAGCCACCCCTGATGAGAAGCACTTCTCTAAAAAATCAGGATCCTCATGGGTACTCACCATAATAACGGGAGGGACATTTTCAATATTTGCCCGACTAAGGCGTTCCAGAAACTCCAAACCTGTCCCATCGCCAAGTTGATAATCGAGCAATATCAAATCTACAGGTTTCCCACTTTCAATTGAACTTATCGCATCACTCAAGCTTGTTTCACCGCGAGTTAAAAACCCTTTTTCTTGCAAAAACTGACAAAACAATTCGTTGAGCAGCAAATCATCATCAACCACAAGAATGCAGTGATTAAAAGCGATTTGCTCCACTCGAATATTCATTATTTTTTGCTGCTAAATATAATCAAAAATGCGTTTCATATTGGCCATTTCCAGTATTTGCGACGCTGCGCCTTTAGCCCCCTTTATCGACATTTTTTTATTGGATGCTGCAGCTCTACGTTGCCACATCATCATCATTCCCAGTGCTGCACTGTCGATATATTCAACCCGACTGAAATCAAAAATAATGTTTTCAATCGACTGACTTTCGATATGTTCACCACATTGGCGCTGAAACTCTTTGTGATAGCTATAGTCGAAGCGATCGGGTAATACAATGGTGGCAACTGTCATCTCTGCACCTTATAACCTTCACTCAAGGTAATTAATGAATTTCGATTATTTTCTGCAAATTGGCTAACCCAAGAATTTCTTTGGGAGCCGTTTTCAGATTGATCATTACCAATTTTGATTGACGCGATTGCGCCTTCTTTTGCGACATAACCAGCAACCCAATACCGGCACTATCAATATATTCCAGATCGATACAATCCAGCGTAATGGTACCTGACTGTTCCAAAGCAACCGAGATAGCACCATTAAAGTCAGTACTGGATGAATAATCGAAGCGCTTTGGCATTCGTATAACCGCAGAGCTGGACATAAATAACTCCCATTAACATTAAAGCACGCTCAAAACAAATCTACACTTCCACTTTCTACCGATGAATTTGAAACGGGATTGTGTTTCTCTCGCATCGAATCTTCACGGTAATTTTTTACAGCGGAATGAAGTTCATTAAAATCACGCCCCACTTCAACCATCGATTGACTAATTAAAATTAGCTCTTGCAACCTTTGAATTATGTAACGCATATTTTGAGTCGACATATCCTCAAATTGTAGAGCGCGAATGGCGTTGTGCAATTGATTAACCAATTCAACAACCAATGGCTCCATATCCTTGGTAATCTTTTGATCACGTTCAGCTCTTTGAATCAGGCTACCGCTGACCTTTTGCATTTCCGCTTTTACTTGAAGTACGTAGGTCATATCCTGCGCTGCGACCTCACTGACCGTCGTCTTAAGATCTTCAATGCCCAATGCTATATTTCTTAGCTGTGTTTGAATTGCTGAACTAAAACCCGCAGATCGATTGGACAGCGCGCGTACTTCGTCCGCCACAACGGCAAACCCCCTACCGCTCTCGCCGGCACGCGCCGCTTCAATAGCAGCATTTAAGGCCAGCAAATTGGTTTGCGAAGCAATTTGATCTATATCCTGCAAAGCCTTCAATGCTAAGGGCATTTTTTCAGAAATAGATCCCACTTTATCAACCAGCTCCATAAAAGACGCACTCATCTCTACCGTGGTATCGACAAAGCGATTGAGCAAAGCGTAGGTATTGTCGGCAAATAATGTCATTCGCTCGGAGATGCTTTCACCACTCGCCCCGTCGCTAGTGTCGTACAACAATTGATTGATCATTTCTTGCTGGGTTTCAAGAATTGTTTTAATGCGATGAAACGACTCACTCAAAGTAAGTACAGCATCCGACTGAATTCCAATTTGCGCCTGCAAATTTTGTTGGCTCTCTTGCAACACTTGATCAAATAATTGACCGACCTCATCTACGATTTGCACTCCTTCGGAGCTATCGGTTGTGAATAACGATTGTTGCTGGTCGGGTTTTGGCTGTGCCAATAAATGCAAACCCAGTGCGAGTAACACACAAGAGACCAGAGGGCCAATCAAAGGATGGATGAAGTAGGAAGCCAGGCAGCCACTAATTGCTGCCAAGAGAAGATTTGAACCCTGCTTTGCTTGCATTGACAAATTCAACTCCATGACTCCATTGCAACCACAGATGACCGGTTAGCGCTATAGCTATTTCATAGGATAGTTTTAAAAGTAGCAGGTTTATTACTTAATGCAGGATTTACTAAGAGTTAAGTAGGAATTTTTATTTCGCAGCGGAATACAGGAACATTAAAGTATCCGTGCAATACAGATTCCATTCTAAAAATTTTATTTTTATTTCCCGGAATACTAGTTATAACTTTTTTGACATAAAAAAAACGGCAGTTATTAGCTGCCGTTTTTAATAGTAAGACTGTTGAAGATCTATTGAATTTCTAAAACACCTTCTTCAATTTTGGCTTTCCAAATTTTCGGACCGGTGGTGTGCACTGACTCACCGCGCGAATCTACCGCCACAGTTACGGGCATATCTTTCACATCAAACTCATAAATGGCTTCCATACCCAGCTCCGGGAAACCGAGGACTTTGGACGATTTAATCGCTTGCGCCACCAGGTATGCTGCTCCGCCGACTGCCATGAGGTAGACAGACTTATTATCGCGAATGGCTTCAATGGCGATTGGGCCACGCTCTGATTTACCAATCATGCCGAGCAACCCGGTTTGCTCCAGCATGGTGCGCGTGAACTTATCCATACGGGTTGCTGTAGTGGGGCCCGCCGGGCCAACCACTTCGTCGCGCACCGGGTCAACCGGACCGACGTAATAAATAAAACGACCTTTCAAATCCACCGGCAGTGGCTCGCCTTTGGCAAGCAGGTCAGTCATTTTTTTATGGGCCGCATCGCGACCGGTCAGCATCTTGCCGGACAGCAAAATAGTCTCTCCGGTTTTCCACTCAAGGACATCTTCAGGTGTCACTGTATCCAGGTTTACACGGCGCACGCTGTCGCCCACCTCCCAGGTGATGTCCGGATAATCTTCCAGCGCTGGTGGCGTTTGGAACGCAGGACCAGAACCATCTAATACAAAATGCGCATGGCGAGTTGCTGCGCAGTTGGGAATAATCGCAATGGCTTTGTTTGCGGCGTGAGTCGGGTAATCTTTGATTTTGATATCCACAACCGTGGTTAAACCACCCAGACCTTGGGCACCAATACCGAGGCGATTTACTTTGTCATAAAGTTCGATGCGCAATTCTTCATAGCGATCTTTCGCACCGCGCGCTTGCAGCTCTTGAATATCCACAGGATCAAGCAGTGCTTCTTTGGCGAGCAACATCGCTTTTTCTGCTGTACCGCCAATACCGATGCCAAGCATGCCCGGAGGACACCAACCCGCGCCCATTTCCGGAACCACTTTAAGCACCCAATCCACTACCGAGTCCGATGGATTCAACATCGCAAATTTGGTTTTTGCTTCCGAACCACCGCCTTTCGCGGCGACGTGAACATCGACGGTGTTGCCGGGAACAATGTTGTAGTGGATAACGGCCGGTGTGTTATCGCCGGTATTTTTACGCGCTCCATCCGGATCAGCCAAGATAGATGCACGCAGTACGTTATCGGGATTATTGTAGGCGCGACGCACGCCTTCGTTGACCATATCAGTCAGACTCATCTGCGCATCCCACTGCACATCCATACCCACAGTCACGAATACAGTGACGATACCTGTGTCCTGACAAATCGGGCGATGCCCCATTGCACACATACGCGAGTTAATCAGGATTTGCGCCATGGCGTCTTTCGCAGCTTTGTTCTGCTCGCGCTCATAGGCCTTATGAATGGCCTGGATAAAATCCACCGGGTGATAATAGGAAATAAATTGCAGCGCATCGGCGACGCTGTCGATCAAATCTTGTTGGCGAATCACGGTTGGCATAATTAATTCTCGTCTTACTAAAAAACTGATCAACTAAAAAAAACGCTCGCCAATGGGCGAGCGCAGGTTTAACGGAAAATTATTTTGGGGCAGTTCCCATCTGTTGTTTGATCTGCAAGATTTCGCGGTTGGTACTGCGGCGGAAATCATCAATTGCAGAAATAGCATCTTCGTTATTCTTGGTGCGCGACGCCAAGCTATCCAGTGCTGTCATTTCCAGAGCCATTTTATCCAGCTCCTCTTTCATATTTTGTACGCTCTGCCCCTGTTGGCTCACGCTGGTGGTCATACCATCAATTTTCGCGGCGGCAGCTTCTGCAGCAGTTTTGTTGGCAGCCACTTCTTGCTTGAGTGAGGCCAAGCCAGTTTTTGCATCTGTTGCCGCTTTTTGGGCGTTGGCAGTATCGCGCCCTACAGCGGTAATTTTTTCGCTATTAGCAGCAAGACCTTTGCGATTCTCTTCCGTCACACCAGCAATACGACGCACTTCGCCATCCAACTTTTTTAGGTTGGATTGCAAGGTCACCACCGACGCGCTCGACTCTTCCGAGGTAAGGCTCAATTGCTGCTCCAAACCTTTAATACGCTCATCAGCCTGCTTCAACATCGCTTGTGCCTGAAACAATTGCCACCCCAAAAAGCCGGCGCCGGCAACAGCGACTAACGCAACCACCAATGCAATCGCAGGCAAACTACTGGAGGGTGCAGGAGCATAGGCAACAGTAGATTGAGGGGTTGGCTTGCGCGCCGGGCGCGAAACTGGCGTGTCATGCTCATCATCCCGTTCATAGGATTGCTGGCGACGCGGTTCAGGCTGCTCGGAAATTGCGCCAGTGGACAGGGTGGGTTCTCTGCGTTCCATAACAACAATACCTTAAACAATGCAATAAACAGGAGGGAAAAACGGAGTGTGCGCGCATTTTATAGCAGCGGACAGTACAAACATAGGTCAGTACATGTAATTAACCAGAGATTCAGCCCATAAAAAAACGGGCACAAGGCCCGTTTTCTAAACTCGCCGCGAAATTACTTGGCGTAGTTAGCGTTTACGAATTCCCAGTTAACCAATGACCAGAAAGCACCAATGTAGTTAGGACGAGAATTGCGGAAATCAATGTAGTAAGCGTGTTCCCACAGGTCGATGGTCAGAATTGGAGTTACCGAAGCATCAGTCAGCGGAGTTGCCGCGTTACTAGTGTTAACAATAGCGACAGAGCCGTCTGCTTTTTTCACCAACCAAGTCCAGGAAGACGCAAAGTTGTTGATAGCAGAATTGGTGAAATCTTCTTTGAACTTGTCGAAAGAACCAAATGCCTTGGTGATTGCATCAGCAACTGCACCCGTTGGAGCACCGCCGCCATTAGGGCTTAAGCAGTTCCAGTAGAACGTGTGGTTCCAAATTTGCGCGGCATTGTTGAACACAGGGCCGGTAGAAGATTTGATCACTTCTTCCAGGCTTTTGCCTTCGAATTCAGTACCCGGAACCAGTGTGTTCAGTTTATCCACATAGGCTTTGTGATGCTTGCCGTGATGGTAATCCAGAGTTTCAGCAGAAATGTGTGGTGCCAGAGCGTCTTTTGCGTAAGGCAATGCAGGTAATTCAAAAGCCATGATGGTTCTCCTAATTCACGGTTGGAAAAAACGTTGCAGATTGTATCTGCTAAAAATAGATTTGTTATCTAATTACCATTAATTTTCATCAATCGTAGGGGCGCAATTTATTGCGCCCTACTTTTTATTTACCGTACCCTAAAACAGAAAGGGCGCGATAAATCGCGCCCCTACGAGATGCATGATTACATCATGCCGCCCATGCCACCCATGCCGCCCATGTCGTGGCCGCCACCTGCCGCTGGCTTGTCTTCTGGCAGATCAGCAACCATGGCTTCGGTGGTGATCATCAAACCAGCGATAGAACCAGCCGCTTGCAGTGCAGTGCGGGTTACTTTAGCTGGGTCAAGAATACCCATCTCGATCATGTCGCCGTAAACACCAGTAGCAGCGTTGTAGCCGTAGTTGCCAGTGCCTTTCTTCACAGAGTCAGCAACGACTGATGGCTCGTCACCGGCGTTGGCAACGATTTGACGCAAAGGCGCTTCCATTGCACGACGTGCAATAGCGATACCGGCGTTTTGATCTTCGTTGTCGCCTTTCAGGTCAGCGATAGCTGCAACTGCACGAATCAGAGCGGTACCGCCCCCTGGAACCACGCCTTCTTCAACTGCAGCACGGGTAGCGTGCAGGGCGTCTTCAACGCGAGCTTTCTTCTCTTTCATTTCTACTTCAGTGGCTGCGCCCACTTTGATTACCGCAACACCGCCAGCCAGTTTGGCTACGCGCTCTTGCAGTTTTTCGCGGTCGTAATCAGAAGACGTTTCTTCGATTTGTACGCGGATTTGTTGTACGCGCGCTTTGATCTCGTCAGCATTACCAGCACCGTCAACGATGGTGGTGTTGTCTTTGTTCATGGTTACGCGTTTTGCAGTGCCCAAATGCTCCAGGGTTGCGCTTTCCAGATCCAGACCTACTTCTTCAGAGATCACAGTACCGCCAGTCAATACCGCGATGTCTTGTAGCATAGCCTTACGACGATCACCGAAACCTGGCGCCTTAACAGCAGCAACTTTCACAATACCGCGAATGTTGTTCACTACCAGAGTCGCCAGTGCTTCGCCTTCAACGTCTTCAGCAACGATGATCAGCGGCTTGCCAGACTTGGCAACGCCTTCCAGAACTGGCAGCAGTTCACGGATGTTAGAGATTTTCTTGTCAACCAACAGGATGAACGGATGATCGTGCTCAACGCTCATGCTGTCCTGGTTGTTGATGAAGTAAGGAGACAGGTAGCCGCGGTCGAATTGCATACCCTCAACTACGTCCAGTTCGTTTTCCAGGCTGGTACCTTCTTCTACAGTGATAACACCTTCTTTACCGACTTTTTCCATAGCTTCGGCAATCAGCTCACCCACAGAGGTATCGCTGTTAGCAGAGATGCTACCTACTTGAGAGATAGACTTGGTGTCTGCGCAAGGAACGGCGATTGATTGCACATGCTTAACTGCAGCGCCAATCGCTTTGTCGATACCACGCTTCAGATCCATTGGGTTCATACCGGCCGCAACAGATTTCAAACCTTCGTTCACAATGGCTTGTGCCAATACGGTAGCAGTAGTAGTACCGTCACCTGCATCGTCAGAGGCTTTGGACGCAACTTCTTTTACCATTTGCGCGCCCATGTTTTCGAACTTGTCTTTCAGGGAGATTTCTTTAGCAACAGATACACCGTCTTTGGTGATGGTTGGAGCGCCGAAAGACTTTTCCAAAACCACGTTACGGCCTTTTGGGCCCAAGGTTGCTTTAACGGCATCGGCCAGAATGTTTACACCGGCAAGCATGCGTTGACGGGCGCTATCACCAAACTTTACTTCTTTAGCTGACATGATTTGTACCTTTAAAAATTCGTTTTCGTAAGAAATTCAGGGAAATCGAGCGTATTAAATCGCTTTTCATTCAAACCAACTGGGCGATGGAATTATTCCAATACAGCCTTGATGTCTGATTCGCTCAGGATTACCAGCTCTTCGCCGTCGATGGTGATGGTGTCGCTGCCAGCGTATTTGCCGAACACCACTACATCACCCACTTTTACATCCAGTGGACGCAACTCACCGCTGGTCAATACACGGCCATTACCCACAGCTACCACTTCACCTTGATTTGGCTTCTCTTTGGCAGAACCGGACAGAATGATGCCACCGGCAGTTTTGGTTTCTTCTTCTTTGCGGCGAACCACAACGCGATCATGCAATGGACGAATTTTCATGAAGCTATGTCTCCTAACAATCAATTTTTAACTAAACAGGGAGTCCGGCTCAGGCTGGCTGAACGAGGTGACTCCAGCGTGGTGTTTATAAGGATGACTTTGAAAGTTTCAAGGTCATCAGGATGGCCGCCGATACTCCAGGGCTAACCGGAAACCGGAGGCCGAAAGCGGTGACAACCTATCTGGGGTTGGCTTTGGGGATTTCAACAGCGGGAGAGAGAAAAAATCCTGAATTAAGGCTTGTTAGCGTCAGATGGGCTGGAACTGTCCCGCGATTGGGACTTTTCCTGCTCAATTAACACCCCACCACGCTGGCTATCGGCATCAGTGTGCGCAGATCCGTCATGGTCGTACACGTTTCCCGCACCAAATCCCTGATTAAAAGGATCTCGACCAAAAGGGGATTGTTGGCTGGCAAAGCCGGCGGCGCGGACGGTCATTTTGGCCACCCAACGCTTGATCAACAGGCGACGGAACCAGGGGATAAAGCAAATCAACGCCAGCGCATCAGAAATAAATCCGGGAATAATCAACAAGATCGCCCCGATGGCTTTAAATAAGCCTTCAGCGATAGCAACGCCAGGCAACTCACCGGTACGCGCACCTTGCGCGGCTTTCAGCATGCTCGCCGCCCCTAGGTAACGTAGCAGATTTACACCGATAACGATCATCGCCACCAGCCAGAAAATGACTGCCAACGCCCCTACTTCATCACCGACCTCAATCATCAGCCAAAGCTCAATGAAGGGAAACAATAGCAGAGGCAAAATACGCATCAGTTGCTTATCCAAATAACTAAAAGAGCCGCCAGTCTACCACTTGTAACTCACCCCCAGCGACATCCGCGTATCAGCCCCCTTGCGCGCCGGCTGGGGTTCGTTGTCAAGCCAGTAATCGATTTTAAATTCGGAATAGATGCGTTTGAGAATCATGGAACTCAAACCCGTCGTGGTCTTCACTCGCCAATTGGGTTTATCTTCCGCAGATTGCAGCAACTCATTATTGTGGAAAAAGCCTACCCCCCAAGGCATGGTGTAGCGAAAATCCGTTGCCACGCGCATTGCTATAAACTCATCGCCACTAGCAAATTCACCGATCAATTCTTGCGGAAAAATATAATTTTCATCCATATAGGCAGCGCCGGCTTTTAGCGATAGTGCGCTAGTGAGATTCTCAAAAAACTGATAGCCCGCCCCGGAACCCACACTGCGGTAGTTCGCCATACCGCGCTGCGGGTCCGCGCCCGCCAGCAGGCTGTTGTACCAAAACCATTGGTCAGCCACAAACCAATCCAGCGAATAGCGGCCATTCCAACGTTCTTGCGGCGCGGAATAATTCCAGGACGCGCGCGCAAAATCGCCGCCGATAACGTGGCGAAAATCAGCGCGACGCAATTCAATTTCGGTTTGTAAATTCCATTCATCGCGCACTTCGTTGCCGCGCGAATAAGCGCCCCACAAATTCAAACGCCCATGGTGTATCCAGGCCCCCTTTTTGTAATCTTCGTAGGGCATCAGCGTTTTAATGGTTAGCAGCGACGATCGGCGCACGCGAGACGAGTTTTCACATTGATAAACCAGGTCTGCCCCATCCATATTTTGCAACTGGCAGGCCGCTTTACTGCCGTTGATTTTTAGCGGGCGCTCCGATTGGATATTTTTGATTTTGATTTTAGAAATCCACTGCTCACCAAAATTGCTGGATTTCCACACCAAATGGTCAGCTTCTATGCGGACCAATTCACCTTCCAAGCGATCACCATTGTGCAATTCAACTACACCCGCGCTGGCAGTAACCGAAGAAACAATAAAGAGCAGTATCAATATGTATTTCACAGTGACAGAATCCGGTTTTACCTGAGAACAGATATTCATTAAAGTAACCGGCAACTCCCGCTGCAATGTCAGAAATGTTAATAGTGTTAATATTGGTTAGGTTTGGGTTTAGGCAAGTAAATACCGGTCAATTTCCCGCATTTTTGGTATCCCTATGAAAAAAACGGCAGCGACACCGCCAGCATTTCCCACTGAAGATTCCACTTTCGCGCGCAATAAGTCCGCCATTTATCTCGCACTGATGGCTGTTCCGGCCGGCAAAGTAATTGCTTATGGCCAATTGGCCAAGCTCGCAGGTTTACCCGGTGCAGCGCGCCTTGCTGGAAAAGTGCTGTGCGGATTACCTGAACACACCGAACTGCCTTGGCACAGGGTCATTAATTCACAGGGAAAAATTTCGCTGCCGGAAGACTCACCCGGCTACAAAGAACAAAAGCGCCGCCTGCAAGCAGAGGGGGTCGAATTTAAAAACAACAAAATCAATCTGCGCATTTACGGTTACAATAATTAATCCTTTATCAGCTGACCCCACCCATGACCTCATCTGACCAAAACGTAACCCAAACTCCCGACAAAAATAACAATCGCTACCAGGGCTGGGGCGGGATCAAACGCGCATTTGCCACACCGTCAGCACTAACACTATTTTGTTTGGGGATAGGTTCAGGCCTGCCATTTTTATTAGTCGGCGGCATGACGCTCTCCACCTGGCTGCGCGATGCAGGATTCGAATTGAGTGTGATTGGTTTGATCAGTTACGCCGGTTTTTTCTACGTGCTCAAATTTTTATGGGCGCCACTCATCGATAAATACAGCTTACCGTTTCTCGGAAGGCGCAAAGGTTGGCTGGTGGTGTCACAGCTGGTGCTGATTACTGCATTGGTTGCGGTGGCGTTGGTGGGACCGGAATCGTCACTCAGTATTTTTATAGCGCTGGTAGCCGTTGCTGCATTTGCCGGTGCAACGCTTGATACTGTAGTCGATGCCTATCGCATTGAAGTTGCGCCTATCGAATCCCAAGCCGCTTTGGCCGCAACTTATATTCTGGGTTATCGCATCGCGTTGATTGTGTCGGGCGCTATTGCACTCTATCTCGCTGAATTATTTGGTTGGACCAATGCCTATTTGATGATGGCGCTGTTCCTGCTTATCCCGTTAACAGCATCAGTCATTTGCAAAGAACCGACAGGCGAGCGCGCGCTGGCGGTGCGCGATGTGCATATCGTTGACGCGTTTATTAAACCATTTCAGGAATTTTTCTCGCGCAATGGCATATTGCTGGCATTAGCATTATTACTTTTTGTAGGCCTGTTTAAATTACCCGACCAAATGATTGGCGTAATGGCGGGCCCATTCTATCTGGATTCTGGCTATACCAAGGCCGATATAGCAACTGTCTCCAAGCTGTTTGGCGTTTGGGTGGGAATTGGCGGCGCGTTTTTAGGCGGAATTTGTATTGCCGCATTTAGCATGCGCAATATGTTAGTGGTGGCAACCCTTTTGGTTTCGCTCTCCAATATCGCGTATTTGTTGATGGCAAATAACCCCGGGCAGGCGTGGGCATTCTTTGCGACTATCAGCGCCGATAATATTTCGCAAGGCTTTGCGGGTGTGGTGCTAGTCGCGTTTATGTCCGGCCTGACTAACCAGAATTTCACGGCAACACAATATGCACTGCTCGCTTCATTGGCGAACTTACCGGGAAAATTTATTGGTGGCTTATCTGGATATATTGTTGAAGCGACCAGTTATTCCTGGTTTTATATTTTCAGCAGTTTGTCGGTAATTCCCACGCTACTCATTTTGGCCTGGTTGTGGAATCGGCTGCATAGAGACTGATTATTAGGGTAGCCCGTATGGAGCTTGCGTAATACGGGGTGTGATGAAAAATCAGCAGTGCAGAAATTTGATGACAATCCCGTAATACGTTTCACTTCTTACGGGCTACTGAATTTACCGATTAAAACAAAAAAGCCCTGCTCAATGAGCAGGGCTTTTTTCCAAACGCGAATTAACTATTAATCACGAAAGTTTTCAAACTGCATTGGCATGCCCAACTCCGCAGCGCGCAGTGCGGCAATACACTCCTGTAAATCATCGCGTTTCTTGCCGGTCACACGCACCTGCTCGCCTTGAATACTCGCTTGCACTTTCAGCTTTTTATCTTTCACCAGCGCCACAATCTTTTTCGCCAGATCCTTATCAATGCCCGTGCGGACTTTTACTTCACGCTTCACTTGCTTGCCGGCACTTTTAACCTGGCCAATTTCCAGACAACTCACATCAATGCCATTTTTCGCCATGGCAGGTCTGAGTATGTCCAGCATTTGATCCAGTTGCATTTCTGCGTCGGCAGTAATAGTGATTTCGTATTCTTTAAGCTCGAAACTGGCATTCACACCTTTAAAATCAAAACGATTGGTAATCAAACGCTGGGCCTGATCAACCGAATTAGTCAACGCGTGCTTATCAACTTCCGAAACCACATCAAACGATGGCATAACTAACCTCAAACTTTTTCAAATTAACAATTAAACAATCTTCCCGCCAACATTGGTCGGATCAAACGACCAAGGTGGCAAAGGCGATGGCGCAAACCCAGAATAGTAATGAACGGGTATAAAGCGGCAAGCTGGATTTAATTAACGCAAAAGAATAGGCAGGCTCGGAGTGAGTAGTAATCACATCGCCCGTCAAATCCTCAATAATATCCTGGGTTTCCTCTTCCATTTCTTCCTGCATTTCTGCTTTTTGTTCCGGGTTCATAGTCGCCATAGCTTCTGTAGAACACTCGGTGGGTGCGCCCAATGCTCCGCGCAAACACTCATTCAATACATGTTCGGAAGAGCTCTGCACATCCAATAAATTTTTGCGCAACGGGCAAGTTTCAAAATTGCCGACAAATGCCCAGGTCACGCCCATTAACCGCACAGAGGGTAACTCCAGTAACCAGAGCCATTTACTGGCAACCTGTGCCGCCTCACTACCCTGCTCGGAAAAATCGCGATAGAGAACACTCAAGCGATAGAGCAATGCACCAAAAGGACCTGCGATAAAAAACCAGAAAAGCACTGCGAAAGTCCGTTCAAAACCGCGATAAGCAATAATTTTCAGTGCTTCGCCGTGTAATAAACGCCAGTCTGCAGATTCGGCAACCGGCTCAACGGCAGTGTTACCACGCAATTTATCCAGCAGTTGCACAGCCGCGACAGAATCACCGCGCGTGGCTAGTGAAATATATTCCTGAACATCCGCTATCAAATTCCCACGCCCCAAGCTGTAGAGCAACACCAGCGAATACAATAAAAACATGCCGACCCACGGATTATCGAATGCCTGATTAATCACGACAAAAATGAGCACCAGAATCGCGAGCGGAATTAATAGCGCAACTGCCAATGGCACGCCGGCAACAGACGACAGGCCCGGGATTTTTTGCAAACGATTAATTATCCATTTAAACCAACCGTCGAAATGCAAAACACTGGCTGAACCCAACCAGTACACAATGCCAAGTACTACCACCAAACTGAGAAAAATCATGTTGTCTGACTCTTGCTAGACACGTGAAACAGGAACTCAGGTTCCCAGCGATGCAGAATAACGCGACCAACTAAACGCCGGCCCCGGATCTGTCTTGCGCCCAGGCGCAATATGTTCATGGCCAGTGATACGCGCAGGTGTAAGTGTAGGATAAGTCACCAGCAGCTGGCGAGTTACTTTCACCAATACAGCGTATTGCTCATCGGTATAGGGCAGCGTATCTGTGCCCTCTAACTCTATCCCGATGGAATAATCATTACAGTTAGCAACACCCTCAAAACTGGAAGTACCTGCATGCCAGGCACGCTGATCAAATGCAACAAACTGCGTCACTTTACCCGCGCGATCGATGAATAAATGGGCAGAAACCTGCAAGTTGGCAATACTCGCAAAATAAGGGTGCGCACTTGCATCCAATCGATTTTGAAAAAATTGCTGCACATAACCGCCACCAAACTCCCCAGGCGGCAAGCTGATATTGTGAATGACCAGCAAACTCACCGGAATATTTTCCGGGCGCTGGTTGAAATTCGGTGATGGCAATTTATGCGCAATGTTTAACCAATTATCAACAATAGCGATGGGTTGCTCGTCAGCAGCTGTCATTTGTCTGGCTCGCTTTGTGCCCCACAGCTGTGGGGCACATCACTCCGATTAGAAAAGATTATGCAGGAATTGTGCGGTCTTCCGCCCAAATACGCAATTGCGTGATCTGTTCTGCCATAACCACTGACAAGGGGCTAGTCGCCGTAATTTCACGCAACAATATTTCGGTGGTTAAAGGCTTGGCTTCTGCCGCCGCCGAATAGAGAGCCGCAATAATGGCCTGCTCAATTTCAGAACCGGAAAAACCCTGGGTGGCTGCACTTAATTGTTCGAGATCGAAATTCGCCACTGCACAATCGCGTTTGCGCAAATGGATGGAGAAAATATCCTTGCGTACGGCAGGCTCAGGCAAATCGACAAAAAAGATTTCATCCAGACGCCCCTTGCGAATTAATTCGGGCGGCAACCGCGAAATGTCATTACTGGTCGCCACAATAAATACGCGCGTGCGTCGCTCTGCCATCCAGGTCAACAAGGAGCCCAGCAAGCGCTGCGATACGCCATTGTCATTGCCATCCTGCGCCATGCCTTTTTCAATTTCATCCAGCCATAACACGCAGGGCGACATAGCATCGGCCAACTTTAAGGCCTCGCGCAAATTGCGCTCGGTTTCGCCGTGAAATTTATTGTAGAGCGCACCCACATCCATACGCATCAAGGGCAAGCCCCACAATCCGGCAACCGCTTTGGCCGCAAGGCTTTTACCACCACCCTGCACGCCCAACAGCAAAATACCCTTGGGTCTATCCAATTTGGAATCATCATCGTTAAACGCATCACGACGAGTGAGCAGCCAGCGTTTTAAATTATGCAAACCACCGACATTGGAAAAATCTTCCGTCTGTTGTTCAAAACTGACTACACCTTCCATATCCAGCAATGCAAATTTTGCTTTGTTGATGCGCGGTAAATCATCCTCATTGAGCGAGCCATCGTTCCAGATAGCGCCGCGCACCAAACGACGCACATCGCTGGCATTCATACCCTGCAAATTATTGACGAGCTTTTTGAGCGTAATGTTGTCCGTTTTTACGCGCGCACTCGCATGGCGGTCCGACCAATCTTTCGCTTCCTCACGGATAATTTCCATGATTTTGTCATCATCCGGCAAGGTCAACGCGTAGCTGGCGCTGTAGCGCGATAACTCTGGCGGCAAACGCAGTTGATGACTCAGGAACACCAGAGTATGCGGGATCGCAAAATGATTGAGCGCAATATCTTTTAACAAGCGGACGATTTGCGGTTGATCAACAAGGAAGGGGTGAATATCGCAGAGCGCAAACATCGCCGGCTGCGATTGCTGCTTAACATGGCGGAGCATTTCCTCCGCCTCATTGAGTTCAGTCCCCTTGGGTACCAACTGCGGGCCAAAATTCAACCGCGACAAACCATCAGTTAGCGACCAGCGATGCAGATCCTTGCCATGCTTGTTGGCAACTTTCAGCAATACGTCCAGCGCTTTCTTTTCTTCGTAGGTTTCTATCACCAGCAGCGGGATGCGGGAATCCAGCAACAGCTTGATCTCATCAACGTCTTGCACGCTTGTCTCCTTTCAACCGAACCTAATTCTCAGGGAAGTTGTTCTGTGATTTTTGGAAAACAAGCATGCAGTGGCTAGTGCAGCCTTGCAACCAGTTTTTTAGGGTGCGGCCACCTCAATCACCTGCCGCAAACGAATATCACTACTGGATGCACCTATCTGAATTTCGTAACGACCAGGATCAACGGCATAGGTTTTTTTCTGGTCATCATAAATCAGCAAATCCCGGTCGGGCTGCAGGCTGAAGTACAGCGTGCGCGACTCACCCTTGCGCAGGTGCACTCGCTGGAACGCGCGAAGCTCTTTAACAGCGCGACTGCGTTGTGGTTGCACAGGTTTTACATACACCTGCACGACTTCATCGCCCGCGTATTTACCGGAATTTTTTACCTGCACTTGCAGGTTTACTTTCTGATTCGCAGCGATGCGCGACTGATCAAGTTTCAGTGCCGAATAATTGAAACGCGTGTAGGACAAACCGTACCCAAAGGGATAAAGCGCTTCACCGGTAAAATAGCGGTATGTGCGATTGACCATTGAGTAATCATCAAACGCGGGCAAGGTTTCATCGGCTTTATAAAAGGTAATTGGTAGACGGCCAGCGGGATTCGCATCACCAAACAATACGTCCGCCACCGCATTACCGCCGCGCTGGCCGGGATACCAGCTCATCAATATCGCGGGCAAGTTTTTATCTGCCCAGTCAATCGCCATCGCTGAGCCACCAGTCAAGATCATTACAATGGGCTTGCCAGTTTTTTGCAGAGCCTCCAATAATTTTTGCTGAATAGCGGGTAAGCGAATATCGGTGCGATCACCGCCGGCAAAACCCGGATAATTCACCTTCATTTCCTCGCCTTCTACGTCGCCAGTTAATCCGCCGACAAACACCACCACATCCGCTTTTTGTGCGGCGACAATGGCTTCATCAAAAGGCGCTTTAGCGCCCGGCAATCGCCACCCCAGACGCACCTCGGCATCGCGAATATCTTCAAAATATTCCAAGGTGATGTCATAAGCCTTACCGGCTTGCAATTCAATTTGCACACTCTGACTACGCAACCGCTCAGCGAGCTGCCATGAGTCGATCAGTGTTTTGCCATCGATTTTTAACCGCACTCCGTCATTAGCACTTACATTAATTTCATAAGCCCCGGAAACCGGCGGAAGCAGCTGCCCAGTCCAGCGCACGCTGTAGCTATCGCTGGGCAACCCGGCATCGGCCGCAATTTCACCGCGCGCCACCAGTGAATCTGTCGGGGCACCGCGATCCCAGCGAAATGCAATACGCGAATCCACGCGAGTGATTATTGGCGTACCTGCCAGCGCTACGCCTTTGAAATATTCCCCTCGCAACCCCTGTTCAGTAGAGCTTGCCGAAGGACGCAAATACGCTGGATCAATAATCGGTGCTGCGCGCGGATCTTCACGTCCTTCTACTAAATCTACACCGCGCGAGTAAACCACTTCTGTGGTTGGTGAAACGGCAGCGCGAATGCCCTGCAAAATTGTGACTGGCGCAGCGGGTGTACCGTAATAATTACCCAGCAGTGACATTACTTCATCGGCAGTAGGACCAATGACTGCGATATTTTTTAACGATTTTTTGAGCGGCAAAATGCCCCGGTTTTTAAGCAGCACGATTGATTGCTGTGCGACCTTGCGCGCGAGCTGATCGTGCTCAGCAGCTTGGTTTACGGAATAAGGAATTTGTGCCCAAGGTACAGTGGCGGCGGCATCAAACATACCCAAACGTATACGTGTTAAAAATAGCCTGCGCAGTGAATCATCCAATTCTGCTTCTTTAATCAATCCCTGCTTAACGGCATTAACCAGCCCGTGATAAGTTTTGCCACAATTTAATTCGGTGCCTTTTTTAACACCGAGAGCCGCTGCTTCTTCGGCAGTGTTAACAATTTTGTGGTGTAGGAAAATATCTTCAATAGAATCACAATCTGAAACCACATAACCGGTAAACCCCCAGTCCTTGCGCAAAATATCAATCAACAACCGCTGACTGGCCGATGCAGATTCGCCACCAACGCGATTGTAAGCGCCCATCACCGACGCTACTTTTCCCTCTTGCACCAGCGCTTTAAAGGCGGGCAAATAGGTTTCATATAAATCGCGCTCACTGGGAGTTACATCGAAATGATGACGATCCGCCTCCGGGCCCGAATGCACAGCAAAATGTTTGGCAGTGGCATCGGCTTTGCGATATTTCGTTGTTGGTGCACCGGCATAATCGCCCTGCAAACCTTTTACAAATTCCACCCCCATAAGACTGGTGAGATAGGGATCTTCACCGTAGGTTTCCTGACCCCGCCCCCAGCGAGGATCGCGAAAAATATTGATATTAGGCGACCAGAACGTTAGCCCCTGGTAACGTATCCGTTGATCACGGCGGGCAAACTCATGGTGCTTTGCCCTGCCCTCATCGCTAATCACGCGCGCTACTTTACCAATTAATGCAGGATCAAAAGTCGCCGCCATCCCAATCGCCTGGGGAAAAACCGTTGCATCTCCCGCGCGCGCAACACCGTGCAAGGCTTCATTCCACCATTCGTATTTTGGGACACCCAAACGCGGAATTGCTGGAGCATCGTTTAGCATCTGCGCAACCTTCTCTTCCAGCGTCATGCGCGCCACCAAATCCGCTGCACGCATTTCAAAGCTGCGCGAGGAGTCCTGATAAATCGGCGTATCGCTCGCTGGTGAGCGTTGCTGCTGGGCAATAACGGGTAAAGATAAGCTGATCGTCACCAGGGACAACACGAGCTTGCGGTTGGAAAATAAAGAAAAAGACATGGGAAGAAATCTCGAGGGTCAAAATTTTATTATTTTTTGACTATAGTCATGCAGCAGCTTGTATACAAGTAAATTAGGGTTAAGCCGGTACAGGATTTCTGGTTTAATAACACATCTTTTGCGGAGAACCCATCATGTCCCGTCACCTAAGCCTAATCGACAATTTCATTATCAATGCCGACCGCGCCCTGCGCACCTTGGCAGCGGGCAGCGATATGACCTGCGAGCGCCCTTCACCCGCCCGCCCGCTCGATGAAGCTGAATTGAGTGATACTGAGCGCAAGCAAGCCGCCGCGTTGATGCGCGTGAACCACACGGGTGAAGTTTGCGCGCAAGCGCTCTATCAAGGTCAGGCGCTAACCGCGAAATTACCGCAAGTACGCAGCGAAATGGAACACGCAGCCGAAGAAGAAATTGATCATCTGGTCTGGTGCCAGGAAAGAATCGACTCACTTGGCAGTCATACCAGCTATCTTAACCCCGTTTGGTACGGGCTCTCGTTCGCGATAGGCGCAGGTGCTGGCCTGGTTAGCGATAAAGTAAGCTTGGGTTTCGTGGCCGCAACCGAGGATCAGGTATGCAAACACCTGCAAAGTCATCTCGAACAACTGCCTGTTGCAGACTTACGCAGCCGTGCCGTCATTGAAAAAATGTTGGAAGATGAAGCACAGCATGCAGAGATGGCGTTAAATGCGGGAGGCTACAAATTTCCTGCGCCAGTGAAAGGTGTGATGACGCTAGTATCTAAAGTGATGACAACAACCAGTTACCGCATATAAATGAGGCCCCACAAAAATGCCCGCATCAAGCGGGCATTTTAACGTCAAACCCACATTGATCAGGCTTCACGAATTTCGTAAGAATGGGTAATTTCTACGCCACCCGCCTCCAGCATAATTGATGCCGAGCAGTATTTAGTTGCTGACAATTCCACGGCGCGCTTGACCTGAGCTTCCTTCAATTCCTTGCCAGTTACCAAAAACTTCATGTGGATTTTGGTGAACGGCGATGGCACACCATCAGCGCGCTCAGCGTCTAGCTCACAACGACAATCCGTCACTTGCTGGCGAGCTTTGGTCAGAATGCTCATCACATCAAACGAAGAACAGCCGCCCAACCCTAGCAGTAACATCTCCATCGGGCGCACACCGGTGTTGCGACCACCATGGTCCGGCGGGCCATCCATCAACACCGCGTGACCACTACCTGACTCGCCCAGAAATTGGGCCCCATCAACCCACTTCACAACTGCTTGCATAATTCATCCACCCGACATTAACGGCTCTATCAAGAAAGGGGCGTAGACTACCATATTAAAAGCGCAAAGCCGAAATGTCGCATTATTCAACATACACTGTTAAGAATTTCATTTTTTGTAGACAATTCAAATAACTAGGCTTATAACTGCATCACAAATTTTCAGCTTGTCATGGTCGGTGTCTAGCCGCGCGGCGGGCTTGTCGTCATAATAAATTTCATATGTAAATTAATCATATAAAAACCCCCTCAACCATTACAAAAATCAGGAGCCACACCTTGGTCGCTGTCTCGCTAACACCGCACATAAAGAATGTGGAAGAGTTTCTAATTCACTGTCACCGTCGCCGTTATCCCGCCAAAAGTACCATTATTTACGCGGGCGATAAGAGTGATTCTCTGTACTACATCGTCAAAGGTTCTGTAACCGTATTGATTGAAGATGACGAAGGCCACGAGATGATCGTCGCCTATTTGAACGATGGCGACTTCTTTGGCGAGATGGGCTTGTTCGACGAGAAAGATTCCCGCAGCGCTTGGGTAAGAGCTAAATCTGAGTGTGAAGTAGCAGAAATCAGTTACGCCAAGTTTCAGGAAATTTCTGAATCTCACCCCGAATTCCTGTTTGCGTTAGGCAGCCAAATGGCGCGCCGCCTGCGCGCTACCACCCGCAAGGTAGGCGACCTCGCCTTCCTCGATGTGACCGGTCGTGTTGCTCGTACGCTTCTCGAATTGTGCAAAGAGCCAGATGCAATGACTCACCCTGACGGCATGCAGATCAAAATTACCCGCCAGGAAATTGGTCGAATCGTTGGCTGTTCGCGAGAAATGGTGGGCCGTGTACTCAAGACTCTGGAAGATCAGGGCTTGGTATTGGTAAAAGGCAAAACCATGGTGGTCTACGGAACGCGTTAATCATCGATTTAGACAAACGCTTAACCGATAAAAAGAAAGCCCGCTATTGCGGGCTTTCTTTTTATCGACGCATCACTCAGGAGAAAAAATTTGCCAGTGCCTGGCCAGGATCTTCTGCCCGCATGAATGCTTCGCCAACCAAAAACGCATGCACGTTTTTATCGCGCATGGCTTTCACATCGGCAGGCGCGAGAATACCGCTCTCAGTCACAACAATACGATCACCACCGATTTTATCCAGCAACTTATAGGTTGTCTCCAAGGTTACATCGAAGGTATGTAAGTTGCGGTTGTTGATACCGATTAGCTTGTTTGGTAGTTCGAGCGCGATATCTAACTCACGCTCATCGTGAACCTCCACTAACACATCCAGACCCAAGTCGTGAGCTAATGCATTCAACTCTTTTAACTTGGCTGTTTCCAACGCCGAAACAATCAGCAATACACAATCCGCACCCAGTGCACGCGCCTCATAGATGTGGTACTGGTCAACCAGAAAATCCTTACGAATCACAGGCAGATTTACAGCGGCGCGTGCTTGCTGTAAATACGTATCAGCGCCCTGGAAAAAATCTACATCCGTCAATATCGACAAACACGCAGCTCCGCCCTGCTCGTATGAACGCGCAATTTCATCGGGTACAAAATGTTCGCGAATAACGCCCTTGCTTGGCGATGCTTTTTTTATTTCAGCAATTACGCCGGCCTTACCCTGCGCCAACTTATTTTCAATTGCGCTTACAAAGCCGCGCGCAGTTGCCTGTGCTGCTGCACGCTTTTTTAGTTCATCCAGTGAAACACGGGATTTGCGCTCGGCGATTTCTTCCCATTTGCGCGCAATTATTTTGCGCAATACGGTTGGTGTATCAGACATGGAGTTTCCCAAATAACCTAAATTAAGTTCAATGTTTTAACACTAATCATTCTAGATATTGTGTGAATGCCGCAAGCTCGCGAATTTTTTCACCCGCAAGACTACTACCGATTGCATCACGAGCCATTTCAACACCATCGGACAGGCTGGATGCTACACCACTTACGTAGATGGCAGCACCAGCGTTAAGCGCAATAATATCAGCGGCTTTTTCAGCATATTGTCCACGGCGATTACCTAATGCATCTCGTATTAACAACAGCGAATCTTCCGCATTGCTAACACTTAAACCAATGAGACTTTTGGATTGCATACCAAAATCTTCTGGTTTGATAATGTACTCGCGAATTTCACCATGTTTTAACTCAGCAACTTTGGTTTCAGTGGCCAAGCTAATTTCATCCAAGCCATCTTTAGCATGAACAACCATTACATGTTCACTGCCTAAACGACTTAGCACTTCCGCCATAGGCTTGCAGAGTTCCCCATTAAACACACCAATTACCTGGCGTTTTACGTTAGCAGGATTAGTCATAGGACCAAGCATATTAAAAATGGTGCGCATACCCAGCTCTTTACGCGGGCCAATCGCATGACGCATGGCGCTGTGATGCGCCGGTGCAAACATAAAGCCGACACCGATTTCTTTTACACAGCGAGCAACCTGCTCCGCTGTAATATCCAGTTTGATGCCTGCCGCTTCCAACACGTCTGCGCTGCCAGTAGAACTTGAAACCGAACGGTTACCATGCTTGGCCACACGACCACCGGCCGCCGCAACCACAAACGCACTGGCAGTTGATACGTTAAATAAATTGGCGCCATCACCACCGGTTCCGCAAGTATCAACCAAATAGTCAACATCGATAGCTACCGGCGTCGCCAGTTCACGCATTACCATTGCTGCGCCGGTAATTTCATCCAGAGTCTCCCCTTTCATACGCAGCGCCACCAAAAAACCACCAATTTGTGCCGGCGTCGCACCGCCCGTCATCACAACACGCATGACAGAAATCATTTCTTCGGTACTCAAATCAATCCGAGCCACCAGTTTTGTAAGCGCTTGTTTAATGTCCATTGCCTGTTACCTTTTTTGTTAGTTTTGTCCGGTCCAGGAACCGGTCTCTAGAGTTTTATGTCAGGTTGATTCTAAAGTTTATAGGCTGTTTCTTTTTTACAAGATGGAACTAGTAAGCCGTTAAGAAGTTGCGCAACATGTCATGACCGTGTTCAGTCAAAATAGATTCAGGGTGAAACTGCACTCCCTCTACGGCGAGGGTTTTGTGCTTTACGCCCATAATCTCCCCCATGCTGCCATCTTCATTTTGTGTCCAGGCAGTAATTTCCAAACAATCGGGGATGGATTCCTTTTCAATCACCAACGAGTGATAGCGTGTTGCTTGAAACGGATTTTTTAACCCTTTAAAAACACCGGTATTGTTGTGATACACAGGCGATGTTTTGCCATGCATCACAAACGGGGCACGAATAACTTTGCCGCCAAACGCCTGACCAATGCTTTGATGCCCAAGGCACACACCGAGCAAAGGAATTTTACCGGCAAAGGTCTTAAGCGTTTCAATAGATACGCCCGCTTCGTTCGGTGTGCATGGCCCGGGGGAAATTACGATTTTTTCCGGTGCGAGCGCCGCAATTTCCTCAACGGTAATTTCATCGTTGCGCACCACTTTCATGTCCGCGCCCAACTCGCCAAAATATTGCACCAGGTTGTAGGTAAAGGAGTCGTAGTTATCAATCATTAAAATCATTTTGCACCACCTTTAACAGCTGCTTCACCAACCATATCAACTGCTTTAAAAATCGCACGCGCTTTGTTCATGGTTTCTTTCCACTCTAATGCAGGAATAGAGTCTGCGACTACACCAGCACCCGCTTGCACATAAAGCTTGCCGTTTTTGATCACCGCCGTGCGAATGGCAATTGCGGTATCCATATTGCCATTCCAGGAAATGTAGCCCACTGCACCGCCATAAATGCCGCGCTTTTCACTTTCCAATTCGTCGATAATTTCCATGGCGCGAATTTTCGGAGCGCCACTCAAAGTTCCTGCCGGCAATGCAGCTCGCAATACGTCCATTGCCCGCAAGCCATCATTTAATTTTCCCGTAACATTTGAGGTGATATGCATCACGTGAGAGTAGCGCTCTACCACCATTTTATCGGTGAGTTTTACACTGCCCACTTTGGCAACGCGACCTACATCATTGCGCCCCAAGTCAATCAGCATTAAATGCTCGGCAATTTCCTTGGGATCATTCACCAATTCAATTTCCAACGCTTTATCTTCTTCTGGTGTGCGGCCACGGCGACGAGTTCCGGCAATAGGACGTACAGTGACTTCACCATCTTCCAGTCGCGCAAGAATTTCCGGGCTGGAGCCAACCACATGATGATCGTCCAGATCCATAAAATACATATAAGGCGATGGGTTCAAATTGCGCAGCGCGCGATACAGATTAATAGGTTCGCCGCTAAAATCTATCGACATCCGCTGCGCAACGACTACTTGCATAGTATCGCCCGCGAGAATGTACTCTTTGATTTTATCCACATAGCGATGAAAATTTTCTTCACCACAATTGGACGTAAATAAAGGTTCGCTGTTGGCGTTATTGCCCAGGGAAAGACTCGGTGTGGCAGGCGTTTCGCCACGCAGCTTTTTCTCCAGCTCGTCCAGGCGCGCAGTGGCCTTGGCAAAAGCATTTTCAATTTCCGGATTGGCGTGAATCACAAAAATTAATTTTCCGGCAAGATTGTCGAACACCAGTACTTCATCGGAAACACTCAGCAATATGTCCGGTGTGCCAATTACATCTTTGGGTGTACTGGCTTTTAAATGTGGCTCAACATAACGCACGCAATCGTAACCAAAATACCCGACGAGACCACCCGTAAAACGCGGCAATCCGGGCAACTCTGGTGCGCGGTAGCGATCTTTAAACTCCTCGACAAATGCCAAGGCATCAGCACACTGGTGAGTTTCTACCACTTCACCATCGCGCTCGACAGTCACGGTTTCACCAACGGCTTTTAACACCGTGCGCGCTGGTAAACCGATCATGGAGTAACGCCCCCACTTTTCACCTCCTTGCACAGATTCAAACAAATACGAGTAAGGGCCTGCAGCCAGCTTCAAGTAGGAGGATAAAGGAGTATCCAGATCGGCCAACACTTCACGCATGACCGGAATACGGTTGTAGCCTTGTGCGGCTAACTCGACAAATTGTTCGGAATTCATGGCATTACCTTTGAGCTCGCCCGTCATGCTTATGAACGGTGGCAAGCTGTTTCATATTTATTGAAATGGGTTCAGGCTCTCGTTGCTTACACGGCTAACTAAAAATCCATAGCGCAACAGAGAAAGGGCGGACTTTGCACAGCCGCCATGCGGCGCTTGCAAAGCAATAGGAACTAGCGACGCCATCGGGCGACGAGGAGGGTAGCGCACTCTGTAGTGGTGAAAGTTGCGTGTATCACGAGGAGTTTTCCTGTTTGAACTGAGGGCCAGTGTACTGAATTATTCAGCCACTGCCTACCCTCAATTCGGCCTATAACGCGGCTTATTCGACCAGTGCTAATTGCGCTCTCATCTCGGTAATTACTGCCTGATAATCCGGGGCGTTGAAGATAGCAGAGCCCGCCACGAAGGTGTCCGCTCCTGCTTCAGCGACCGCACGAATATTCCCTACACCAACACCACCATCTACCTCCAGTCGAATTGGCAAGCCACTGGTATCAATCAGTGCGCGTGTCTCGCGCAATTTGTCCAGCACATAAGGAATAAACTTTTGCCCGCCGAAGCCCGGATTTACCGACATCAACAGGATCATATCCAGCTTATCCATGACATATTTAATCTGTTCAAGCGACGCGGCCGGATTAAGGACTAGTCCCGCCTTACAGCCTTTATCTTTGATGAGTTGTAGCGATCGATCCAGATGGCGAGTGGCCTCAGGATGGAAGGTAATATAGGTCGCCCCCGCATCGGCAAACTGGACAATCAGGTCATCGACTGGCTCAACCATCAGGTGCACGTCCATAGGAGCAGTAACGCCATAATTGCGCAGCGCCTTGCACACCATAGGCCCGAGCGTTAAATTGGGCACATAGTGGTTGTCCATTACATCGAAGTGGATGATATCCGCCCCCGCCGCCAACACCGCATCAACCTCCGCCCCCAGTCGTGCAAAATCGGCCGAGAGAATGGAGGGTGCAATTTTGTAATCGCGCTTAAATGTCTGCATAGTTAAAGTTCTTTGTGAATGTCCCGATATTTGTAGTAGCTGGCGCTGGTTGATTGTGCTGTAGCGTCATTTATCTGATCATTTTACGTGATACGGCTTATAACCAAAACCCGATAAGATACGAGAATGCACTCAATCCTGCCCCACACACCGACAAAACGCCTTAATGACTGCGCAAGCTATTGCCTTTGCTTGTGCTTGGGTCTTCTATTGCACTCAGTGACAAACGCGCAGCCACCAGAAATTGAAGCTCAATCCAGCACCGCCAGTGCAAGTGCACAATCCAGCGCGGCCTCATCGGAAGCCCCCCTTTACGAATCACGCGCCCTACGCGACAAAAGCCTGATCGCTAAAGCAGCAGGCGAGCAGGCACAGTGGCTAGATACGGAATATGGCAAGTTATTGGTATTCTATCGCCCCACCGAAGCCAAAAGGACACGCGGAGTTTTAGTGCTGTTTCATGCCGCAGAAGACCCTCAACGCTGGCCACCGATACTGGAAAACCTGCGCGCCAACCTACCCCGCTACGGCTGGGAAACACTCGCCGTAACCCTACCTGGTCAGTATCCAGCTTCGGTACCACAACGCCCGAGCTCATCCAGCATCAGTTCAACAGCGGCAACTGTCCCGCCCAACGCCGAAGCTGTCAGCGCCGAGGCGACTTCAGCCTCATCCGTCACAACGAGTGAACCCTCAACACAGTCGTCTTCCACAGCGTCATCCATAGTTCCTCGCGACACATTAATTCAGGCCTATGTCGCGGCAACCTTTGAGTTTCTGCAAAAAAAAGGGCAATTCAATGCGGTATTGCTGGTTGATAACAGCTCGGCCAATCCAGTACTAACTCAATTGCTGTCACAGATAAAAGAAAATACCCGGGACCCTGCTACCATCGATGGTCCAATTCAGGCATTGGTAATCACCAATTTGCAAAGTCAGGAGCCGCTAACAACCAGCGAGTTGGCGGCTATTTTCAGCAATAAACAGTTACCGGTATTGGATGTTTTTTTTAACCCTGATGACCTGGAGCAAATCAAAGCTCGCGATTTACACAAAGCAACTGCGATGCGACTGAAATTGAACAGTTACCTGCAAGCTTCTCTGGATAATCAACCAAAGATAGTAGAAACAGACCCACGTAGCTTTCTCGCCGCGCGGGTGCGCGGATTTATGCAACGACACGCGAGTGGCACCGAAGTAAAAGGTAGCGGTGAGGCCAACGACAATACCGTATCTCCTTGACCCATCTGCCGACGAAACTCCAACCGCAAAAGAAAAACGGGATCAACCTCGCGGTTAATCCCGTTTTATTGATATGCCCTCGGTGCATCCTACACCAACCGGGCAGTCTCCCTCTTGCATGACTTTCAACTCAGAGTGAAGCAAAGAAATTAGGCGCTTCCCTTGACCCTACGTGGTCAACCTACCTTCCCTGACGACCTCCTTGTTAGAAGCCATTTTCTAGGAAAGCCCACTGCGACGATAGTCGCAAAATTCGGTTAATTTTGTAGGAAATTGGCCACTAGCTCCCGCGGTGATCCGCTTATAACTTGCAGACCCAAACCATAATCCTCGAAGCGATTGCTGACACCTTAGAGCAATTGCGCAAGTCGGGCATGAACCTCGCCCTTCTGCGGCGGTAAACAGGCGCGAGTGGCAAGGTAGTGTAAGTTAAACACCTCAAAATAATCCCCAAGCGCCTCAGCAATGATTTGCTCATTAGCTAATTGCAAACACAACGCAGCAGCCTCAGCAGTGGAAAGATAATTATCTTGATGAGACTTGCGCACCGCGTAACCGCGACCATCTGCCTCAGGTAATACCACGCAGGGGAAATCATCTAACCAACGGCTTAGATGAAACATACGGCCACTCTGCTTCCAGGTTCCATCCAGTAAGACAAACGTATTAATTTTGCCATCGTCTGGCAGCTCAACTACCAGCTGGCGTGATTTTGCCGCTGCTTCATTGGCTTCTTCCGGAAAAACAATTAAGCAACGCCGCTGTGGGTCGCTTAACAAACCCAATAGTGCAGGATCCGGTTCAGTACGACTCCAACAAAAAACGTGAGTATGCGCCGGCAAAAGATCGGCAATTAATCGCCCGGTATTAGTAGGCTTTAATACTTCATCGCGATGCATTAGCAAAATAAATTCACTACGTGACTCAAGCGTTGGTCGCCAGGAACAAATACAGGCGTAAGCGGCTAAGGCGCAGTCTTTACACCGAACAACTGATTTACCGCGCGCAAGAAATTCACGCGTCGCTTCCGCCAGACGCTTATCGCGCAAGATTAGGAACTGATTAAGAGGGCGAGCAGGCAACATAAGACGAGGAACTATTTTCACCAAGGAGAAAGCCCAGCATCTTAACACAAGACTTTAAACGACTTTCAGCGCAGAATCCACGCAAACCGAATCGATCAACAAAAATCACCACCCATATGGGTGGGGATATTACAAAATATGATCAAGGATACTGCGATGTCGTCCTTCATTTGACAAATATCGGGTTCAGGAAGAGCCCAAGCATCATTATTAATTTAATAACAACACTCACCCGTGTATCTGTAGCAGTTTTTAAGGAGCGAACCTCATGAAATCAATCGCTATTTGGGCCGTGCCAATTATCAGCGCCCTACTTCTCACCTCCTGTTCTGACCATCCCTGTGGCAAAGGTTCCGGCAACGTGCTCGACGAGGCAAAATGTGTCGGTAGAACACCTGAATCACTTAAAGCTGCCGACGAAGATTATTACGCCGATATGGATTACGGCATCACTAAGAACCCTGCTGAACTTGTCCGCCGCCTGACCCCATATGTACCCGGAATCACCGAAGCCCAGGCAGTTAAAGCCGCCGCTGAAGGGCGCAACAATTGGATAGTGTGGACCGCGGGTAACGATACCTTGTGGGACGAAATCGGTCGCGCCAGCGTCGGCAACTCCGACCTACTCAAGACAGTGTCCAACCACCCCGCACTCGGCTATTCACGCGATAACCGCTGGCAGTATCTTGGCGTGGTCAACGAACCCTGCTTCAAAAAAGGGGACAAGCCCAATCCTGATCGGTTCGGCCTGTATCTGGATACGCGCGACCCGAGTTGCGCCGCAGATCCGTTTGAAAATGAACAAAAGTATCCCGGTATAGAAATCGGTGCGCGAGGTAAAACCGTACCTGTTGGCTCTTATTATGGTTATGCAACTGGCATCGTAGGCCTGCGCCTCTTCCCCAACCCGGATTTCGATGAAGCAGCTAAAGCCAAGTGGGATCCCGAGCGCTACTACACTGACCCGTCTTATTACCAGGATAAAAAACTGATTCGCCCTTATCGCGTAGGTATGTCGTGCGGATTCTGCCACGTTGGACCAAACCCCACTAACCCACCGTTAGATCCAGAGAACCCGACCTGGGCGAACCTTAACTCGAATCCGGGCGCACAGTATTTTTGGGTTGATCGTATTCTGATGTTTGCACCCGATAAAACCAGCTTCCCATCACAACTCTTCCACACTTCCCGACCAGGCGCGCTGGACACTTCGCTTATTTCGAGCGACTACATCAACAACCCGCGCACCATGAATGCTATTTACAATTTGGGAGCGCGTGTTCAGCTGGCGACTAAATTCGGTAAAGAAACGCTCGGTGGTGGAAGCCTGAACAACAAGCAGTTCAACCAACTGCCGGAAGTACCTAAAGAAAGCCCGCTGAATAATTTCTACAAAGAGCCGGACACGGTATTCACTCCGCGCGTACTAAAAGATGGTGCCGATTCAGTAGGCGCTTTAGGTGCGCTTAATCGTGTGTACATCAATATCGGTTTGTTCAGTGATGAATGGGTCACCCATTTCCGCCCACTACTCGGTGGCAAGAAAATTACTCCGTTTGAAATTGAAGTCGCACGCAAAAACTCCAGCTTCTGGGTTGCTAACGAACATCAAACACCCAACCTGGCATTGTTCTTCCTCGCTGCATCGACACCCGATCATCTGAAAGATGCCGCTCAGGGCCAAACTTACCTGACCAGCGACACCGCCGTGCTGCAGAAAGGTAAAGAAGTTTTTGCCAAAACTTGCGCACGCTGCCACTCCAGCAAATTACCGGAGAAAGCCTTTAGCCATTTCCCGGATCAAGGCTGTGTGAATGCTACCGGCGACAAGAATTATCTGACCTGCTGGAACGATTACTGGAAATGGACCAAGACCGACGAGTTTAAAACGGCGATGACTGAAATTGTGTTGAAGGATGACTTCCTCGACAACAATTTCCTCTCCACTGATTTACGCGTACCTGTCACGCTGCTTGAAACTAACGCGTGTAGTCCATTAGCCAGCAACGCAATTCGCGGCAACATTTGGGATAACTTCTCGTCAGAGTCTTACAAAAACTTGCCATCCGTGGGCACCATCAATATTCAAGACCCCTACGATTTTAGCGTTAAACAATTCACAGTCCCCGGTGGTGGTCGCGGCTTCACGCGCCCAGCGTCCTTAACCAGCGTCTGGTCAACCGCCCCCTTCTTTGTGAACAACGCATTGGGCGATTTTTATTGGACAGGCACAGTGGAAGATCGCATGAAGTCGTTTGACGATTCCATTGAAAAATTGCTCTGGCCAGAAAAGCGTAGCGGCAACATGACCGTGGTCACCAAAAATGGCCTAACGCATCCCGGCACCATCGATCGCACTACTGCGCCGAGTTATTTACGCGTACCTTCTGGTTTCCTGCCTGAGTTCTTGCAACCGCTCGAAGGCTGGCTTAGCCGTATTGCGCCCTGGGCATTTGGAGATGATGGTGTACAGATTGGTCCAATCCCCGCAGGTACACCGGTAAACCTCCTGTCCAACATTGATATGGAGCAACACGACAAGGTATTACCACTACTGTTGAAGGTTAAAAAGGCACTGAAAAATATTCCTGAAAACCCCACGAACGAACAAGCAGAAAAAGCTTTCTCTGATGCAAAAGTTGTAGGCCCATTACTGGAAGTCAGCAAATGCCCGGATTTCGTCGTTGATAAAGGTCACTACTTCGGCACGCAGTATTTGCAAGACGATGAAACGCCACTCACGGATGAGGAAAAACGCGCGCTGATTGAATTTGTGAAAACTTTCTAAGGAGCGACGAAGATGCAATCAGCCTTTGAATACATTGTTGTAGGCTCAGGCGCGGGGGGCGGCACGCTTGCCGCCCGTCTCGCCGAAAATGGTAAAAAAGTATTGGTTCTGGAAGCCGGTGGAGATCCCACCCAGCTTAAGGGAAGCGATCCACGAGCACCGGGAGAAAATCGGTTGCCAGAGCAATACCAAGTACCAGTATTTCATGCACTATCCACCGAAAACTCGGCAATGCGCTGGGATTATTTTGTACGTCACTACTCGGACCAAGCGCAACAATTGCGCGATAGCAAATACACCGAAACCTTTGAAGGCGAAAAGGTGGATGGCGTGCTCTATCCCCGCGCGGGCTGTTTGGGTGGCTGTACTGCCCACAATGCGATGATTACTGTGTATCCACATAATGCCGACTGGGACTATATTGCCAACTTAACCGGCGATACTTCCTGGAATGCCGATACCATGCGCGGTCATTTCCAGGCGTTGGAAAACTGCAAGCATCGCCCGATCTATCGCTTCCTAAGCAAATTAGGTTACAACCCAACCCGCCACGGTTTTAATGGCTGGCTAAGCACTGAAGCTGCACTTCCCTTGGGGGATATTGCCCGCGATGAGCAATTAATTAAAACCGTACTCGAATCAACCGAAGAAGCATTTAAGCATCTCGGTGAACCTGCTGAGCGCGTACGCTGGCAAAAATTGGGCTTGGCCGACCCCAATGATTGGCGATTAGTAGAAGACAATGCCTTCGGTTTGCGCTACCCACCACTGGCAACCAACAATCACAGCCGTAACGGTACTCGTGAACGACTGCTGGATGTTGCCACACGTTTTCCTGGCAATCTTTCCATTGAGTTGAATGCGACGGTTACGCGCGTATTGTTTGACGATAATAATCGCGCAATCGGTGTGGAGTATTTAAAAGGTGAGCGTCTTTATAAAGCACACTGCTTACCTCGCAACACCCAGGGTGAAGTCAAAACCGTTTACGCCACCAAAGAAATCATCCTGTCAGGCGGCGCGTTTAACACACCACAATTGCTGATGCTTTCCGGCATCGGCGATTCCGCTGAATTGCAACAACACGGTATACCGGTTCGCGCGCACTTACCCGGCGTCGGTAAAAACCTGCAAGACAGATACGAAGTGGGTGTTGTAAACCGTATGAAATTTAACAACTGGGAAGTACTTGAAGGTGCGCGCTACGAAAAAGGCGACCCGCAATATGAAAAATGGGAGAAAGAACGCAAAGGCGTTTACACCACTAATGGTGCAGTGCTTGCGGTAATTAAACGCTCGGTGAAAGAGCGTCCCTTGCCAGATCTATTCTGCTTTTCATTGCTCGCGCTCTTCAAAGGTTATTTTCCGGGTTACTCCAAGGTCATTACCGAGCACCTGAATTATTTCACCTGGGCAGTGTTAAAAGCCCACACCAATAATTCCGCCGGCTATGTTGCGTTGAAATCCGCAGACCCGCTGGATACCCCACACATCAACTTCCGTTATTTTGACGAAGGTAACGACACCAGCGGCCAAGATTTGCAATCGGTGGTTGAGGGCGTGAAATTTGTGCGCGAACTCACCAAGGATTTAATCGCCTCGGGCTTGATCGCTGAAGAGGAGCTACCCGGCAAGCAAGTACAAAGCGACGCTGAAATTGCGCAATTCGTGAAGGATAACGCTTGGGGCCATCACGCCTCCTGCACCTGTCCCATTGGGCCGGATAACGACCCAATGGCCGTACTGGACAGCAATTTCAAAGTCCGCGGTGTACAGGGTTTGCGCGTGGTGGATGCATCGGTTTTCCCTAAAATTCCAGGCTTCTTTATAGTGAGTGCGGTCTACATGATCGGAGAAAAAGCGGCTGATGCAATACTCAAGGGCAAATAAGCCCACTGGAGAGTGTCCGACAAGGAAATTACATAGTCGCTTCTGAAACTTTCTTGGGAAGGTAACTATGTCATTCCTTGCTCGACTCTTCAGCCAGATTAAAAACTGCTGCTGTAACTATCCAACAATCAATAGTCACACATTGGTTGACCAGGAAAAAAAATCTGTGGAAACTGAGTTTTCCACAGATTTTGATAAAAATTTTAAAGATTATTTAGCCAATTCCTATCGCCCTCATATCGATAGTGATTACAAAAACTACGTCAGTAACTTTTACACCTACATCGATAAAGATAAACACCCGGCCAAAGAACGTCCGAACTATGGGTTAGCGCTATCCGGCGGTGGTATCCGTTCTGCAGCGTTCGGTACCGGTGTTATGCAAGCGCTCCACAATAAAGGCTTCGCCAAAGAAGGTCATCCTACCGTTTTTGAAAAGTTGCAATACCTTTCCAGTGTTTCCGGTGGCGGTTACGCCGGCGCAGCTCTTTCCTGGTTTATGAAACGCTGGGGCGCATTTCCATTTGGCAACCTGGAAAACTTCTGCGGCAGCAAAGCCAACACCGCGGTACTCAATACCCATGAACTAAAAACCTTTGCAGCCAAAGCACAACAACGCGCCCCGGAATCAACCGCAACACAGGAAAAAGAGGCGGCAAAAACAAGCGCTCACACTGATTACCCACAGCAATCAAGTGAAGATGATGCGCATGCCGCCAACAAAGTACTTAGTTATATTCGATTGCATGGCAACTACCTGACTCCGCCACAATTGCCATTGGTCTCGCTAATTGGTTTTTCATTGGGTAGCGCCATACATTCTT
Source organism: Cellvibrio sp. KY-GH-1 (assembly GCF_008806975.1). NCBI lineage: Bacteria > Pseudomonadati > Pseudomonadota > Gammaproteobacteria > Cellvibrionales > Cellvibrionaceae > Cellvibrio > Cellvibrio sp. KY-GH-1. The sequence goes on along the minus strand of NZ_CP031728.1, from coordinate 5,522,158 downwards.
TCTTTGCATATCTATTTTTGTTTAGCTTGATATTTATGTCGCTGATCACAGTTGTTTACTCGGAGTTCTTGCAATCACTGGTGCAAGACCTTCCTGCACACGACTACATCTACAACTTATTGGATAGCCTCGTTAATTTCGCCATCAACTATGATCAAAAATACCACTACACCTATACCGATGAGCGGATTAATTTCTTTCTTTACTTCACCGGTTTCGCCGGTTTATTAGGCGTGGCATTTCTGCTACTACAAACGTTTTACGCGCTAAGTAGTATATTCACCCGCCCTTTCTCAAAATTTTACAAATACCGAATCGAAATACAGTCAGCACTGGGGTGGTTGTTAACCATGGGTATCTGTAGTTTGATTCTCGCACTAGTTCCTTTGCAATCGCTGTTTTTTTCGCGGCTTGAAATAGGTAATCCGGCCTTTTGGGGTTCGGGCGGTGCAAGTTTAGTGGCAATTTTTATGGCGATCAGTGAGTTTCGCAAACGCTTGAAGCCCGCGCTGGATTCCAACTCACTTTATGCCGACTTGTTCAGAAACGTTGTCATTATTGGCTTTATATTTATCATTATCAGCGTGGCCTACTGGATGGGCGAAGGCCTCTATCACTTGAGCTTGCAGGCAACCATTAACCGCCCCTTTGAGTTGAGCGTTAATGTTTATATCCTGTTAATGATTATTTTTTTGCTGGTCGTCAACATCAACTACATCTCGCCGCATAAAATGTATCGCGATCGGTTGATGGATACATTCCTGCGCGACCCCAGTGTATCGCCCTATTCAAGCCTCGCGAAGAAAGGTGAGAAAGCCAACGAATTTCGCCTGTCGGAATTGAAAAATAAAAGTATCTGGTCACCCTACCACCTGATCAACACCAATATCATTTTGAACAAATCCAATAACCCACAGTATAAAAGCCGGTTGGGCGATAACTTTATTTTGTCACCCGATTATTGCGGCAGCGATGCCACGGGATATGTGGAAACTCGCCACTTCTCACTTAACTCGATGACCCTGGCTACCGCGACGGCGATTTCCGGCGCTGCCGCAAATCCACACGCCGGCGTAGGTGGTGAGGGCAATTCTACCAGCCCGTTAGTTTCGTTCCTGATGACGTTTTTTGGTTTGCGTCTGGGATTTTGGGCGAACAATCCCACACACTTTCTCACCCGTTTTAAATTTATTTTTAAACCAAACTACGTTTTTCCCGGTGCCAACAGTTTATTTAACCTTGGCCACAAGGAAAATTCACCGCACATAGAATTATCGGACGGCGGTCACTTTGATAACACAGGCATTTATGAGCTGATTCGCCGCCGCCTGCCTTGGATTATTCTCTCCGACGGCTCTGCGGATTTGGCAACCACCTTTGAAGATCTGGGCAATGCCATTTCCAGAATCCGTGTCGATTTTGGTGTGACTATTCGTTTTCGCGATGAACGATTTAACCTGTGTGGGCTTATTCCACGCAGTCAGGACATTACCATTGCCGATAAAAAATTTGAGCTGTCCGAACGCGGCTATGCCATTGGCGACATTGTTTATCCCGACACAGAAACAGAAAAAGGTTTCGTCGGCACCTTTGTTTATATTAAGGCCTGTATAACACGTGACCTGCCAGCGGACATATACGCGTACAAGGCCCTGAATGCTCAATTTCCCAATCAACCCACCGCTGATCAATTTTTTGATGAGCGGCAATTTGAATCTTATCGAGAGCTAGGTTACCAGCTCACCAAACAGCTATTAATCAACAAAGACGCCATGGCACGTTTGCCATAATTTTTTTACGTTGCAGTTATTATTTACTTAAAAACTCTAAGGATTTGATCATGAAAAAACATAAATCAATTAATCGATCTGCGTTGGCTTCAGCGCTTGCGCTTGGGTTGTTGTGGGGCGCACTCCCTACACTGGCCGCCGACCACAATGACCCAAATGCAGTAAACTCTATTTACGATGACGTACCACTAAGCCCCGCCGACCTCTACGATATTTTTGGTTACCCGAGTAGTGATACCAGCAATGGGGAAGCGTTGGTTGCCCAATTAACCTTTTCCCCCCTACCGGCTACCGGAAAATTTGACCCGGACATGATGTACAAAATTCACCTGGCGGGTGCCAAGCGCGCATCGGACTACAAAGGTGAAGAAACTCTGGAAGGCATGTTGACCTATGTGGAAACACTCAAAAAAGGTTTGCTGGATTTTGACAACGGCGAAATAAAAGTAACGTTTAATGGTAAAGATCAAGCGCGCGTGGATTTTCTAAATTTCCCCGAAGGGGATTTCCACCAAATTATCGACACCAACAAAGTGGTGATCATTACCAGTCCCAAGGGCCAAAAAATAAAAGCCTTTATCGGCGGCCGCGATGATGCCTTCTTTAATAACTTGCCGGGCTTTTTCCGCTCTATTAACTATGCGCCACAATTTTATAAAGTCCCAGTCGAAAAATATAAATCCCTGGCGGAATTACCAATTCCAAAAACCCTATTGGAATTAGAGGGCAATGACTTATTTAATTTCAACCCACAAAAACCAGACTTGGGCTGGGGTTTAAAAGAGCAATTACCAGCTGGCCCCTATGAATGGAAAGGCAACGCCTATAAAAAAGATGCAAATGGCAATTATCGTTTTGTCTACGATGGTATCGATGCTCAAGCGGGTCGCAATATCAACACCGTTGGTTTTGAAATTCCGCTCGCCTTTATCAGCAAAGATCCTGCAACAGATCGCATAGTACGTATGTGGGGTGGGAGCTATGTGCGCAAGGCTTCCAGCCTTGTTCCAGCCCATGCGCCCAGTGCCTGGGATAAAACCTGGATCGGCTTTAAAGGCATGTTCAAGAAAGATATGGAGTTCAATACGCGCGATAGCGATTACAATCAAGTCGACCACGACGGCGTCCCCTTCTCTGATGCCGCACTCAGTATGCGTTACGACAGCCACGTGGGTGTTGCCAACCTGAAATACTTGCGCGAGTTTACTACGCGCTTTGCGCATTTAGGCTGGGGCTTTGGCCCCTCGGTTTCCACACTGGGGCTACCCACTTGTTTTGACCACGACAACTCACCAATTCCTGTGCATAAAACTTACAAGTTGGCCACCGAGGCTTTCCCGCGCGTAAAGCACTGTTTCTTCCAAAAATTGCGCATGCCGGATAACAGCTGGAACACATCTGGAAAAGATATTCCTTTGCGCCGCACCTTTGAAATTTTTGTTCCCAACTTAACAGCGGTAGATATGGATACCAACGGTACTTGGCCATTTGGTCGCCGTCCGGAAGATCAGGTAGCCACCCGCTTCCTCGCCACCTTTTTGGATATGGATAAAAACTGCGGCGCCGCGCCTTGCAATGTAGAAACACTCAACCAACCAGCACTTTGGGAAAACGCCCCCATTGAACCCAAAACCGTGCCAAACCCACTCAAAAATGATAAGGAATTTTTAACGGAATTCCCGTATTTAGCCGAGCCATGGCCAGAAAAGCCGCATTACACCAAACACTAAAATTGAAGCGCCCCACACGGGCGCTTTTTAATTTTTACGGAACGAATCAAGATGAACGAATTAACCTATTCCACCTATTCTGAAAGCCCCCCACCCAAGCACCCTCGGCTTTTAGTCGCTGGCGCGCTGCTACTGCTTATGGCGGTGTTGCTGTTGGCGGCAATTAGCTATTGGCGCGGTGCGCAATTACCGCAAGGACCAAACTATCAGCAAGATTTGCAACAACTGGAAGAAAAACATCGCAACCTCACACAGGCAGATCCACAATCTGCATTTGTGTTTTATCAACTCGCGAAGCACACCGGCAATTTCGCAACGGCTCACGACGCAGAACAGGCACTGGAAGTCTTTGCACAGGATCGCGAATTAAACTTGATTCGCGCAAAACTATTACTCTCCATGCACGAGGTTGTACGTGGAAAAGCATTACTGGAAACACTGGGCGATTCTCGTCATGACTCGCGCTTGCAGGACCTGCAGTTGGATTTATACCTGCAGCAAGGCGAGTACCAAAACGCATTGGCAATGCTGGATGAGCGCCTTGCGGAAGCGCCGCAATGGAGCGACATAGCACTCTACGCGCATTTACTGCACAAATTCGGCGACTCTGCACTTGCAGATCAATTTTATCAGGCCGCACAAACTCGCTTGTCAGTCAAACAAATTAAAGATTATGCCTGGCTCGAATTGCAGCGCGGCATCATGGATTTGGAAAATAAACAGTATCCCGCTGCGCGAATTCATTTTTCGCTGGCCAATCAAATTTATCCGGGCCACTGGCTGATTGAAGAGCATTTGGCCGAGACGCTCGCGTTACTGGGCGAAACAGCAGAGGCCATCAAACTCTACGAAGGAGTAATACAAAAATCCGACAACCCGTTGTATTTTTATGCCTTGGGTAGTTTGCTGGAAACAACTGACACCCTACGCGCACGACAGTTAAAACAGGATGCCGAAACGCATTTTTTGCAACGCTACAAGCACTATCCACTGGCGGCAGCAGGCCATTTGCTCGATGTGTGGATTGAACAGCACCACGCTCATCCAACTGCCGAAAATCGCGCGCGCTTGCTGGAATTATCGCAAGCCAATGTTCAGGCTCGTCCCAATGCTGAAGCGCTGATCCAGCGCATCCAGGTATTGCAGTTGGACCAGCAAAATGATGCAGCACAACAGCTCGCCCAACAACTCGCTGCAACACCCTGGCGCACAGCGGATGTGATTCAAATTGCCAAAACCTATGGAATACCACTGGCGCAACCGGATGTTTTAGCCACTGCGCCAACATTGTTACAAGCGTTATCCCTGAGGGATTGATCATGCGCAGCTACAGCCTTCCGAGTCTCGCGTTTTGTGCACTGCTGTTTTGTTTTGGCTGCACGCCCAACACGCTCTACCGTCAACATTTTTCGCTTTGCCATGCAGACAAGGAAGATTGCAGCAATAATTCGGTTATCCAATACGCGCAGGGTTCTGCGCGTGAATTTTATTTGGGCTTTACTGAATTTGATGATCAGGGACAAGTCTACACACGCGATCAATTGGACGGTCTTATTCAAACCTACACCGAGCTTGCCGGTGAAGAAGATATTATTCTCTCCGTGTTTGTTCACGGCTGGCACCACACCGCCAAAGCCGGAGATACCAATATTGAATCCTATCAAAAACTACTCGGCGATATTGCGGCCAATGAAAATGCCATGGCGCCCTTGCTGAACCGAAAACCACGCAAAGTGCTGGGTGTTTATCTCGGTTGGCGTGGAGAATCCCTCACAACACCGGTGATCCACCACCTCACATTTTGGGATAGAAAAAAAGTCGCGCATGAAGTTGGGTTGCAAGGCGTCACCGAAGTACTGGTAAAACTTGAACAAATCGTTAATGTGCAAAACACACGCACACCAATGCACGATAGCCGAATGGTGAGTATTGGTCACAGTTTTGGTGGGGCAGTATTGTTTACCTCATTGCAACAATTAATGGTGGATCGCTTTTTCGATAGCCAACCAGGCAGGAGTTATCAAGGCGATGCACGTGGCTTCGGCGATTTGGTACTGTTAATTAATCCCGCATTTGAGGCCATGCGCTATTCGACATTGTTCGATGTCGCACAAGACCATTGTCGGCGCTATTTTTCCAGCCAGATGCCGCGCTTGCTAATCCTCACCTCCGAAGGGGACGACGCAACTGGAACGGCATTTCCTGTCGGGCGATTTTTTAGCACGCTCTTTGAATCGCACAAATCGTTAGCGCGTCATGAATGCGTAAACGGCAGCCCACGTGTGCGTAACATTCGCGAAAGCAGTGCAGACCGAATTGCTGTTGGCCACTTTACACCGTTTCACTCTCACGTGATGAAACCGCAGGATAAAATCTTCGGCGGTGACACCATGGCTCAGCTACTGAATTTGCAGCTGCAGTGGCAGGCGCAGGAGGATAAAAGCACACTGGATTTTTCCCGCGTAAAATTAACGCATCTCGGTATAACTACACCGTTCAATCCTTACCTGAATGTGTACGTGGATAAAAAAATAATTCCCGATCACAACGACATTTGGGGAGAAGCGCTCACCCGATTTATTCAGGAGATGGTATTGGTCACCACCAACAATGAGGCAACGATGCGCGCCGGGCTTGCGCCCTCCGCGGCACAGCCGGAAGTAACTACGCCGTAGAAAGGCCAGCTTAAGTAACCCACCTACCCCGCAATCACGTCCTCCTTTTTTGCGCGCTTCGAAAAAGGGGGATTTGCTCGCAATAGCAACAAAATCGCGTAGAATTGGCGCCGAATTTTTTGAGCCGGATTACACCATGACTTCTGCGTTAACCCCCACTTTGCAACTTGCTACTGATTTGATTCGCTGCCGTTCGGTGACCCCGGAGGATGATGGCTGCCAGGAACTGATGATCCAACGCCTGGAGGCAATAGGCTTTAAAACCGAGCGCCTGCGCTTTGGTGAGGTCGATAACTTCTGGGCAATCCGTACTGGCGCCGACGGAGAGGCCGGGCCGATTCTCGCATTTGCCGGGCATACCGATGTAGTGCCAACCGGCCCCGAAGCCAACTGGAACAACCCACCGTTTGAACCGCAAATTATCGACGGTATGCTCCATGGGCGCGGTGCTGCTGATATGAAGGGCTCACTCGCCAGTATGGTAATCGCCTGCGAAAATTTTATTGCCCAACACCCGAACCACAAGGGGCGTATCGCCTTTTTGATCACCAGCGATGAAGAAGGCCCATCCGTAAACGGCACTGTAAAAGTGGTGGAGTGGCTGGAAGCGCGCAACACCAAAATGACCTGGTGCATTGTGGGCGAGCCGTCCAGCACCAAGGTAGTTGGTGATGTGATTAAAAATGGCCGCCGCGGCTCACTGGGTGCAGTACTTACCGTCAAAGGCATTCAAGGCCACGTGGCCTACCCCCATTTGGCCGATAACCCCATTCATAAATTAGCACCCGCCTTAGCGGAATTGGCAGCCGAACATTGGGATAATGGTAACGAGTTTTTCCCCGCGACTAGTTTCCAGGTTTCCAATATTAACGGCGGCACCGGAGCAACTAACGTGATTCCCGGCGAGGTTACGGTGGTGTTTAACTTCCGCTTTTCCACCGAGCTGACGGAGCAAATTCTGCGCGAGCGCACCCACGCCATTCTGGATAAACACGGATTGAAATACGATTTGCAATGGACCCTGAGTGGCCAACCCTTTTTAACGCCGCGCGGCGATTTGGTAAATGCGGTAGTTCATGCAATTAAAACTGAAACTGGTTTGGATACTGAATTATCAACATCAGGCGGAACATCCGACGGCCGATTTATTGCACCCACCGGCGCACAAGTGGTTGAGTTGGGCCCCATCAACGCAACCATTCATAAAGTAAATGAATGTATTAGTGCAGAGGATTTAAATAAGCTCACAGCGATTTACGAACGCACACTGGAAGCATTGCTCGCTCCATAAAAAAATAAAAGCGCGCAAAGTCGGCATGCGAAAATTTAAAAAGCCCCAATTGCGGGGCTTTTTATTTTTCGTTGCAAAGCTCGATCAAAACAATAGACCTTCATATCCTTGCTTATCAAACAAATCAAACAAATAGGCTTTTGTAGTCGCATCCAGTGGATTATTGGAAAAATTCAACTCTGCCTCCTTACTGAGCTTATCCACTCCGGTTACGTTGGTTAACCTATTATCGGACATCAACACCCATTTCAATTGGGTGTTTTTGGATAAATCAATACTGGCAATTTGATTATACGTCGCCAATAGGGACTTCAATTCCAATAACTGCGCTATCGCTAAACTGGTGACTTTATTATCGATCAAATTCAATTCAGAGAGTTTGGTATTGTTGAGCAAATCCAGTGCGGACAGTTGATTTTTATATACATCTAAACGAACAAGTTGATTTAACATGGATACATCAAGCAGAGCGATGTTATTTTCCATCACGCGCAGATCCGCCAGCTTTATATTTTTATCCAAATTAATTGTATTCAAACCCAAACCTGCCGCATTCAGGTAGGCCAAATCGGGCAACATGCTGGTATCTACGGCAGTGATTTTGTTCCACCCCAGAGTTAAATCCGTCAGTAAAATATTGTGGCTGTAATCCACCGCGGCAAGCTGATTGCGCGACAGATACAATTGTCGCAGATTTTGCAGATGACTAACCGTTACTTGCGTAAGCAAATTGGACTCAAGATTGACGCTTGCCAAGTGAATATTTGTGAGCAAGCTGATATCAGCAATGCGGTTATCAGAAAGATTCAGTGATTCGAGCTTGGTTAAGTTGCTCAGATCAATTTTTTGCAAATGGTTTTTAGCAATATTCAACTGGGTCAATTGAGTATTGCGCGAAACATCCACTGCATCCAGCTCATTATCGTACAGATTCAAGCTTTCCAACGCCTGAAAAAAACTAAAGTCCCAAGTGCCTTTTAAACGCGTGCTGGTGAGCGCTAACGAGGTCAGGTTCGGAAATAACTTCAGTTCTTCCAGCGACGCAACCGGATCGAACAGGCTGCCGCAATTCAATGAGGTTATCGTTTCAGCAGCCAAGGGGGTTTTGCTATCGTCTTCCAATGCGGTGACGCAACGAATGAGGCCGCGATCCGTCAGCTTTAGTTGATCCGCCAACGAGCCTATACGCACAAAACTCACATTCATAATGCAGCTGGCGCTAATGGGGCCTGCAACCACCTGATTGCCCTCTACTCGACCGTTGCAACCATTTACTCCAGCAAGTTTGTAACCACTTTCTACTTGCACAGAAAAATTTTTTATCGCCCCCTGCGCTATATCGACAAATCCAAACGGACTGATCGTACCGCCTTTATTGTACAGAGCATTAATAAAAAGCTCGGTCGAACTGGATGAGGACGCTTGCGCACTGGATACGGATAAAGAGGAATTCAATTGGCTACTGCTAGCATCACTCGAACTGCTAAGGCTTGCTATCGTACTCTGCACTGAGCTACTTTCACTCGATACTAGCGCACTGGAGCTGGCAGAACTGGCGACAGAGGAGTTCATCGACGTGCTGTTACCTGAACCACCGCCGCAGGCAGCGAGACTCAACATGAGTATCAGCACACAACATTCCCGCGAACTCGATAACATTTTTGCTCCGCTCATTAAAAAATCTCCAACAATTACCTGATTACAATTCACCAAAGTTTATCACCTGGCATCTTCAGTCGGCGCCATTTCATCTGCATTCAATTGTAAAATAATGTTTTCGACGACACACAAAGTCAAATAGCAATTTATTCATTTAACAAGTGGATAAATTTCTAAAACTTATTGCGGGTTTTGCTAAACGCCAAAATCATGGCTTCAATTTTACAATCCCGTTCCCTTTTTCAGTAAAGTCGTTGAAATCATTAGCAAATCCAGACTTGTCATAATTCTTGCTCATGCTTGCTTGACTGCATCAAGTGTCGATTTTTTGGACATTTTTCACGTGCAGTATTAAGCCGACCTTTTGCTCTTCAAGCAATTTTTGTCATTCAGCATTTGAAAGGAAAATGAATATGACCAGCTCTTTTTTCAGCGAAGTATTACGCATCCCCGGAACCAAAGTCTTGAGTCGTGAAGAAGCGGCTTTTCAATATGGAGCAGACACCGGCGCCAGCCAACGTCTACCCGCCGGTGCCATCATCATTAAAGAAGTCGATGCGATTGAAACAGTACTTGCACTCGCCAATGAATTTAAAGTGCCCCTCTGGCCCATTAGCGGTGGACGCAATTTTGGTTACGGCACTTCGCTGCCGGTCGATACGCGCAGTTTTATTCTGGACTTATCCCACCTGCGTCGAGTGCATATTGACGTTCACTCATCAACCGCGTTAATCGAACCGGGCGTGACCCAAAGTGATTTGCATGCAGCGATTAAAAAGTCCGGCGCAAATTTACTGGTACCTACGACCGGCGTTGGACCCAATGGCAATATCCTTGGCAACGCACTCGATGGTGGTTACGGCTTAACACCTATCGCCGATCACTTTAATGCGATTTGTGAACTAGAAGGATATTGGGGCAACGGCACTGAATTTCGTCACACCTATCAAGATATGGGCTGCGCCGAAATGGCTAAGCGCTGGAATGCAGGCACCGGATATTCCTGGGCAGGTTTATTGCGGCAGGGAAATTTCGGCATAGTGACTAAAGCACGTGTTCAACTTGCGCGCGCTCCCGAGGCCACACGCATTTTGGTGTTTGAATGGAAATCCAACGAGGCGTTCATTGCCAGTCAAACCGAATTAAATAAATTAACCGAAGATATTCCAGGCATTGGCGGCATCATTATGATGAATGACTGCCGCATCCTTTCCACCCAGGTTGATACCCCGCTAGCCTCAGCGCTCAAAGGCGACGCGCGAGAAAATTATTTACGCGCTCTGGCAACCCAACGCAAAATTTCCGCCTGGACCGGTTTAGGTACACTCTACGGCTCACGCGCGGCAGTCGCTGGTTCAGTAAAAGATATTCGCCGCCGCTTAAACAATTGCCGGGTGTGGAGCTTTAGCCCGGAACAAATTAAACAGTTACAAAAAATTCAAGATTATTTACCCAAGTGGGGCTTTTCTGCCTTGCGTCGTCACTTTGGTGCACTGGTAAACACATTGGGAACTGTCGAGGGCTACCCGATTGTTGCCTTCCTGAAAATTGCTTACGCGCTAGACCCCACCGCCAAAAAACTCGATGTGAATTCACACCCAGCAAAAGATGGCGCCGGTATTTTATGGTATGCCCCGCTCGTGCCTTTTATGGCCGACGAAGTGGAGCGCTATCGCAAGGTAATGAGTAAATGCTTAATTGATCACGGCTTTGATCCACTACTTGCCGTTACTTCACGCTCATCGCGCACTTTATCCGGCACCATTCCTTTGTTATTTGATCGCAAAAATCCTGTCGATGTGGCGCGCGCAAAAAATTGTTATCGCGCCCTGGTAAAAACCGGGCTGGAAAATGGTTGGCCACCCTATCGTTTGGGTGTGGACTACATGGACCTGATCGCCTGCCCTGCGGACTCACCCAGTGCGCAAGTGCAACAGCTACTGAAAAAAGCCCTGGATGAAAACGAAGTGATTGCGTCCGGCCGCTATGAGCACGCAAAACCGGTCGCGCCGTTTATTCCTGCCGCACAACCTTTACCGGAAGAAGCGGAACACAACCTGCTGAGCAAGGTATTGGAAAGCAGTTTTGACGCCACCAGCTACACCAGAATGTTTGCCAGAAACAACAGTGGAGAATCAGTCGATATTTAATCGCACACTGACCTAGCTTACTCACAATAAATGACGTGAGAAGGATTTTTTATGAAAAAAATAATTGCTGCTTTGCATCAGGGACGATGCCTGGTTTTCTCCGATACTTATGCGATAAAAGCTCACCCACTTGTATTAGCTATTCAACTCTACCAGCAGCAAACTACCGGTAAACCGTTTGGGCTCCAGGCAATACCAGGTCAGCAACTCATTATCCCAGCGCTCACATTTATCCACTAAATCCAAAAAGGGTTGGCGGCCCGGGTCTGCCAATACCAGCTTTTTAACGCCGGCGTTAGCCGCTCGCTTTAATAGCGAAAACCATTCGTCAGTCAGCTCCGGCCAAAAACAAATATCGCCGCCGACTATGACATCGAATTTGGTTAAATCCGTTTTTTTCAGCGAGTCCATCGCCCCCTGACGGGTTTTCACTTCGACATTATTCAGGTCGGCTTGCAACTGCAAAAACCCAAAAACCTGGTCATCAATATCCAGGCCAGTTACCTTGTGCCCCTGGTTGGCCAGGTAAATCGAGGTCGGCCCCCAGCCGCAACCAACATCCAGCACGCGACTTTTTTTCTTGAGCGGATTGTGGGTGAAATAATCCATTAACAAATAACTGGAATCCCAGTGACGATCACCATGAGCGCTGGGTGCCGATTCTTTTTTTACCCGTTTAATGGCGGGACTTTTTTCCTTGTACAACCAGATGCCGTAAGCGGGAAAAGTATTTTTTGCAGGAGGGATAAATAACTCAGGCACAGTGAATCCTCGCTTGTTCCAGTTAGTGTTAACAATCAGTGACCGTTGAAGAACGGTTAGTAATGAAAATAGTTAATGGTAATGAAGAATAGTTGCTGACCGATTCTATGACAGAATTGAGACACTAATGTGACTATCCATCACAAAGATCCTTAGCGATTAGAAAGATCCCGGCACAAATAGGCGCGCGCATTACCAGCACATCGTGCGCTACCGCGAACGCCGCGCACTAAAAGGTAACCAGATTTATCCAGATGCTGATTGGTGTGCACTGTCTTCATGCACACTGGAGAACCAGCAATCAAACCACGAGCCCCGTTTAGCAATCCATTTATAAATTTCGTTGACAGGCGAAAAAATCAGCGTATTATCGCGCCCAATTTTCACGGCCCCGATCTGGTATCGATGACACCGATCAGAGGCTCAGGCCCAACCCGAAAGTTTTTCTCGCATTAACTTTTAATGATAAACAACAGGAGTACTCACAATGACTTACGCAGGTTACACCAACGCATAACACCTTCTGAGTACTCAGACTTGGAAGGTTTTAATTACCTTCCAGGTCAGGCGCAAAAGCCCTGATCGGGAAACTGATCAGGGCTTTTTGTTTTTACCGTTTGTTTGCGTAGCTTTTATCGTAAAAGCAAAGCAACAATCTTGCCTACTGATCAATTCCCCGATCGTTTCATCCGGAAGGTTCACTCGAATTTTTCGCGCCTGAATAAAGGCGTGCAAGGGATTTTTATGCCTGTAAAAATTGAATTGAACAAAAATGCCACCAATGGTTTGAAGCCGGTAAAAATTTACACCAGCGACATTGAAAACCAGGCATTAACGCAATTAAAACAAATTGCACAACTCCCAATTGTCCATTCGCATATTGCGGCAATGCCCGATGTGCATGCGGGAATTGGAGCAACCGTAGGTTCGGTTATTCCCACCCTTAACGCCATTATTCCGGCGGCAGTTGGTGTGGACCTTGGCTGTGGTATGAGTGCCGTGCGCTTGTCGGTGAAGTCATCGCAATTACCCGACAATCTTGCCGCGATGCGCAGCGCTATCGAGCGCGCAGTGCCAGTAGGTTTGGCCGCGCATAAAACGATTAACGTGCGCACCAGCAGCTGCAACAAACTGGCTTACGGTGTGGAGTGGCTGTTTGAAAAGCACCCGGCAGTGATGAAGATGTTAAAGCAACCGCAAACCATCTGGACCAAGCAGTTGGGCACACTGGGAAGCGGCAACCACTTTATCGAAATCTGTGTAGATGACAGCAAGGACGTTTGGGTGATGCTGCATTCGGGCAGCCGCGGGATTGGCAATGCCATCGGCCAATACTTTATCCAGCTGGCAAAAAAAGATATGGGTAAACATATCCATAATTTGCCCGACAAAGACCTTGCCTACTTCACCGAAGGTAGCGAGCACTTTGTGGACTACGTAACGGCAGTCAATTGGGCACAGGAATATGCGCGCATTAATCGCGAAGAAATGATGGGCTTGGTGTTGCGCGCAATCGCTCCCTTTCTGCCCAAATTCCGCGCCGATCGCCACGCGATTAATTGCCACCACAATTACATCAGCCGCGAACAACACTTTGGCGCGGATGTAATCGTGACCCGCAAGGGGGCGATAAGTGCACGCGATGGGGAATTGGGAATTATCCCCGGCAGTATGGGCGCCAAATCCTTCATTGTGCGCGGTAAAGGCAACGCAGATTCGTTCTGCTCCTGTTCCCACGGAGCGGGCAGACGTATGAGCCGCACCGCCGCGCGCAACCTGTTTAGCAAAGAGGATTTAATCGCACAAACCAAAGGCGTGGAATGCCGTAAAGACAAACAGGTGATCGATGAAATTCCTGCTGCCTACAAAGATATTGATGAGGTCATGGAAAACCAATCTGATTTGATCGAGGTGGTTCATACACTCAAACAAGTCGTGTGCATTAAAGGATAAGGAGGAAACGATGGACGCAGCATTAGTGGATGAAGTAGTGGCTTGCTTGCCAAGTAATAGAACAGTATTTCGCTACAGTAAAGATCAATATGCAACCTATTTACTACAACGAATACTGAGTAAAAATGGCCCCTTGAGCAAACAGCAATTAAAGCAATCCTGTTTCCGGCAATTACTGGAAAAACCCTTTGTTCAGGAAATACTACACATTGCCGGAAAACAAAAAATTGAAGCATGGCATTTGGAAACGGCTGTGCGAAATGACTTGAATCACTACGTACTGACCTTGGGAAAGTGGGGTAATCGTCACGGCGGCTTACAGACCTCACGACCGGGGTGCAACCTGGTATTACAGTTAAACCTGCCCGAGAATTTGGATGCAGAATTCAAGCGAATCACCGGGAGCGCGTTAAATGAGTTTACCGCGCACAACCATCCGCAAAGTATTAAGCGGACGGCTACACTAGCATGGGCAAGATTGGATATTGATTTCAATTCCGATGAGGTGTTGATTGAAGAAATCCAGTCAGATTTAATTCGCGTGCTGGAGCGAATCAAAATCCGGGCACTGACGAGCAAAACCGGCGATGCCAATCATTTTATTTACGGCGGCTCTAGCATTAACCGGCAACGACTGGTGGCCTACTGCGATAAATTGATCGCCACGCAAAAGAAAGTCTGGGCTGAAGCCATGCTGACAGCCTGTCTGTGGTTTATCCACAACGAATTAGGAATGAGCAAGGTATTTTACAATCGGTTTGAGACGGGCAACCACATGAAGGAAATTCATTGGGGGTTACCACCGCGCTCGCTTTATACCGACTTGCCGGAAAAATTTTGTTTTAGCCTGACGCAGGAAGCACCGGGGTTTATTCGTACCAATAAAAAAGTCCAAAAACGGCTGAACAAAATTCACAACCCACAATGGTACTTAATGACAATCTAAGAGGAAACTTGCTATGAAAAAAGAAAGTCGCAATGGGCACGCCTTCCACCCGATTATGCGCAAAGGTGGCGTGCATGAGAAAACCCACAAAGCCAAACGCAAAACTGATCGTCAACAAACGGCAAAAAAGGTGAATGATTATTTGGCTAGAGGCAAAAAAGCCGCGGAGGATTCCGCGGCTTTTTACTTTTACACCCTAACCTTTAACTGAGCTGCTACGACGAGCGAAGAAAATCGAGAACAAGCCAATCATAAGTAGCAAACTTACATTAGGTTCAAGCAGTTTTACATCCGGGGTTCCTGAACCAAACAAGAACATATTGGATAACCCACCCCCTTTACCGGCAACACGCTCATAAGAAAAGTAACCCGATGTTTCACCGGGTGTAATCACCCAGGCAAATGCATCAGGATTCCCCCCTCCTTGACCTACATGCATGGTAATAATGGCGCGGCCATAGGTATTCCAAAAAGACTCATCGATACTCCAGGTTCCCGTCACATCGATTCCCCAGGAGTCTGTATCCACCGAGAAAAGGTCATTAAGGCCTTCGGCCGTTAATTCACCTTCCTTCACCCAATCGTAATCAGTGCCAAACAAGGCATTAAGATCATCGGAATCATTGAGGTTGATTGAGTTTTGCGTTCTGCACTCAATCGCATCGCTCAGCGTCGCTACGCGCTGATCATCAGGTTCACAAGTAATTACTCCCGCTTCTACAAAAGAGGCGCAGCAAGCGGCAAAAACACCAACGAGATTGATTTTCCATGAGTTAGTCATGACGTTTCTCCTGCGATTATTTGTGATGTCAATCACACATTTAATACGCATATTTGATGCCGTCGCTGAAATCATCATTAAAAACAATGCAATAGGTGCCACAGAAGATATTTAGGCGTCATGTGGCGCGAAAAATTGTTAAATCTGTCGACTTTTTGACCAACCAAAAACGTCAATTTTTTGCCATCGGTAACACTTTTGAAGCGCGTTTAATGGCTAGCCGGATGCGCGAGCGGCGCCTACGTGGTAATTTGCCGATCAATTTTCCCCGAAATTCAGATTCTTGATAGCTATGAAAACCCTGCTCAACCTTGTGTTTTGGCCAGTATTTTTTGTTTGCCAACTGCTAGCTCTTACCCTCCTCAGTTGGCACATCGCCGCCCAGGTACATTTTGCTTATCCGCTTGGCTATAAACTGCTTGGGCTTGAAGCACATATTGCAGAGTTTGCTCCGCTCAATCGCCACAAAGCGGAATTTGAATTCATTTCAGCCAAAGAGCACTGGCGCCTCTTCGGGGAGATTAGCGACGCAGTACAAGATAGCGGACGCGGTTTGCAGAACATCAGCTATTTATTACGTGATGGCAAAAGCACTGCGCTGATGCACGAGGCAGAAATTATCCATTTGCAGGATGTCGCCCACCTGATTGATGTGTTTTATCGCGTCGGACTCAGCGGATTAGCACTCTGGTTTCTGCTGGCCGCCCTGGCGATTTGGCAGAAGTGGCTACCACCGACTAATAAAAAAATCCTGCTGGGGTTCCTCGCCGGTATCGCCCTGAGCGCGCTGGCTGTGATCGCCGCAGGCTCCACTCGAGTGTTTTATTGGTTACATGAGCAAGTGTTTCCAGATGGTCACCAGTGGTTTTTTTATTATCAGGATTCGTTAATGACCACGCTAATGAAAGCACCCGATATTTTTGCGTTTATCAGCCTCTTTTTATTAGTGATATTGATCGCCTGCTGGTGCCTTGCCGTTGTACTGTTTAAGCTGGTAATTAATCATCGTTTAAAAAAATAATTACTGATTTTTAACTAGTAAAATTAACGCAATTCTTTTGGCCTTCGCAAAAAAAATACCACCGCCGCACAGGTTTCCAGCCCCCCCACTGTTTTGATAGAGTCCTGCCCCAGCGGGATTCTGCCCAAAGAATTTCCTCCTCGCGTTACCCACTTCCTAATAAAAGAGCTAACACCATGAAGATGTACCTGAAACTCTTCGCTGCATTTTTGTTATGCGGCCAATTAATTGCCTGTAGTAGCACTGTGAAAACGGCAACCACGCCGGCCCAAGCGCCCGGTCAAAATCACGGCTTTACTGGCGCACAGCAATCCGCGGATGAGTGGTGGAATATTCCTTACCCACAATCTTTCGATGCAAAAAAACTTGAGCGCCAACAAAGCCTGATTAAGGTACAAGGCAAGGGTTTTGTGACTGAAGACGGCAAAGCCTTTATTTTTCGCGGCGTAAACATTGCGGACCCAGGCAAACTGCAACAGCAGGGCCAATGGAACAAAGCCCTGTTTGAAGAAGTACAACGCTGGGGCGGCAACACCATTCGTATTCCGATCCACCCGCTGTCCTGGCGCAAACACGGTAAAGATTGGTTCTTTGAACGACTGGATGAAGCGGTACTTTGGGCCAACAGCCTGAATATGTATTTAATTATCGATTGGCACTCTATCGGCAACCTTGAAGCTGAAATGTACCAACACGTAATGTACGAGACCACTCAAAAAGAAACTGCTGATTTCTGGCGTAAAATTGCGCTGCGCTATCGCACAGTACCGACCGTGGCGGTGTACGAAATCTTTAACGAGCCCACACATAATTACATCGGCACTGGCGACTTTTCACTGGGCAAAGCGAGCTGGGAAAGCTGGCGCAACTTGTTAGAGGATTACATCGACTTAATTCGCCTCTATAACAAAAATGCGATTCCACTAGTAGCCGGTTACAACTGGGCATACGATTTATCGCCCATCGCCACAGCACCCGTGCGCCGCGACAACATCGCCTACGCAATTCATCCTTATCCCCAAAAAGCGAAGCCACAAGATCCAACCAAGGCGAATTTTTTCGCGATGTGGGATAAAACCTGGGGTTACGTAGCCGATAAATATCCGATGATCGCCACTGAATTGGGTTGGGCGAAAGAGACCGATTACGGCGCCCACGTTCCAGTGATAAATAACGACGGCACCTACGGCCCCAATATTGTTGAATACATGGCGAAAAAAGGTGTGTCTTACACGGTTTGGGTGTTTGACCCGGATTGGTCGCCAGTCATGATTAAAGACTGGAAATTCACGCCTTCAGAACAAGGTGAATTTTTCAAACAAGAAATGCTGAAAGCGAACAAAAAATAAACACGTCTGGCGGGTGCCCGACTGGTACCCGCCCTTTTCCAGTTTAAACCCCGCCTGAATCACGTATTTTCCCCGTTAAATCCGCAACTACCTCCCGCATTTTACGTATCGGCAATTCCCTGTTGCTCAAAAGTTGATAACAATCAATATCAAATGCAATTATAATGCGTAAGATTCAAGCTACTAGCTGCATATTTATTACATTCAAGATTTATTCAAGGATTTACCATGCGTACCAAGTTAATTCCCCTGGCATTGGCCGGATTGTTTGCGATTCCCACCCAGGCAGACGAAAACCTGTTTGGCTACATCAAAGGCTCGGAAGTATTACCGGCTGGCGCCTGGGAGTTTTACCAGGTAGTGACCCAACGCTCCGACAAGAGTGTGGGCGAGTACACCGCCTATAACACCGAAACCGAACTGGAATACGGTGTGACTGACAAGTTCACCGTGAAAGGCGAGATCAAGGGGCAATCGATTGATACTTCCGGCTTGGTTATTGATGGCTATATGCCCGGCGATGAAAAGTACGGATTAAAATTTCAGGGCGGTGAAGTTTCCGGTAAATACAATTTCCTGAGCCCGGCGTTGGATGACTTTGGTTTGTCGATGAGCTTCGGCGTGGACTACCTGGTACTCGACCCACACTCAGGCCGCGACAAAGACACCTTCAGTCTCGATCTTGAGCTGCAGCTGCAAAAATATTTTATGGAAGGTCAACTGATTTGGGCCGCCAACTTTGGTACTGAAGGTACTCGCGCCACGCGCAAGCCTATCGACAATCTGCCTGAAGATTACGAGTGGCCGACCGAAATGGAAGTAGAGATCGAATTCTGGGCAGGCACTGCACTCAGCTACCGTTTTGTTCCCAATTGGTTCATAGGTGTGGAAACCCTGTACGAGACTGAATACGAAACCGAAGTGGCAATGGAGCGCAATTCTGTATTTGCTGGCCCAAGCCTGCACTACGGCGGTCAGGATTACTGGTTCACTCTGACCTACTTTGATCAAGTACGCGGTGGTGGCGAAACCTTTGAAGGACAAAAAGACGGTTTGCATTTAATTGAAAAAACCGAGCAAGAAGTTCGCTTGAAAATTGGTTTGAATTTCTAATCCATTCACGGTCGTTGTTGTAATTGTCGCCCGGTATAACCCGGGCGCGATTAAGAGAAATTTCCATGCGCAATATCCCCGGTTTTATCGCCCTGCCGCTCGCGGTAATCGCTCCTGCAGCGATAGTTAGCCATGCCCAAGCCGAAGACTATTTAACGGTTGCCCAAGCGCAACAGGTGTTATTCCCGGAGGCAAAAGTATTTCTGGAATCGGCGATAAATCTCACTGACGACCAACGCAATCAGATTAAAAAAATCGCCGGTGTGCGCCAGCGCACCCAGGTACAACAAAATTGGCGCGCGGAGCAAGATGGAAAATTGCTGGGTTATTTTTTAGTGGATGAAGTTATCGGCAAGCACGAATTTATTACTTATGCGGCGGCGATTTCTCCCGAGGGAAAAGTACTGGGAATAGAAATACTAAGCTATCGCGAAACTCACGGAGGGCAAATCCGAAAACCAGAATGGCGCACGCACTTCCAGGGCAAAACCCTGAACGATCAATTCAAACTCAATAAAGATATTCCCAATATCAGCGGTGCAACCTTGTCCTGCCGCAACGTCACTGACGGGGTAAAACGCCTGCTCGCCATTCACAAAATTGCGCTCAGCCAGTAATTTCTATGTTGAAACGCTTGCGTCCACTGCTCGGGACTTTTGTAGAAATTGCGATTGCCGAACCAGGGTCGCTAAGTGCGACACAAGCCGAAGCCGCCATTAGTGCGGCTTTTTCTTGCATCGAAAAAATTCAACAGCAACTCAGTTTTCATGACCCCGCAAGTGAATTGTCGCGTTTGAATAGCGCGCCTTATGAATGGCACCCGCTGACCAAATCCAGCATTCAATGTTTGAAACTGGCGCGCGCGCTCACGCGTATCAGCGCTGGAAAATTTAACTGCACACTCGGCAAACAGGTGGTGGATAAAGGCGCGCTGCCGCCACTAAAAACCAACCATCCAACACTGGCTTCCGGCGACTGGCAGGATTTGGAATTAAGTGGCAAGTACGCGCGCTTGCAGCGCCCGGTATGGATCACGCTCGATGGAATCGCCAAAGGCTTTGCCGTCGATAGCGCCATCAAAACACTGCAGCTGTTGGGCGTTGCCTCGGCCTGGGTGAATGCCGGCGGAGATATTCGCGTATATGGATCAGCGATTTTGCCGATTAGCGTTCGCGATCATCGTGGCTTTGATCACGCTATGGGCGGGTTACAAAACGCGGCTATAGCAACCTCCACCAGTACATACACAGAGGAAACACCGGGCATTTTATTAACCGCCGAGGGAAACGCGATAAAGCCAGCGACCTGGACCGTAATCGCTCAGAGCGCCTGGCGCGCGGATGCCTTGACCAAAGTTGCAGCCAACACGCCGCCAGCAATACGCAGCGAATATATTCGCCCGTTAGGTGGCCGCTGGGTTCCACTTCCCGGTGATAGTCACACCAACACGGCTACATTTTCCACGCAACAGCTGTCAGAATAGCGCCCGCTGAAGACTCCCCCAATTAAAACTACCATGAAGAAATCACGCATCAGTTTATGGCTTATCCTGCTCGCAACCGCAGTGACCGGTATCGCGCTCTATTTGCTGGCTCCGGCGAGTGCTGATGATTTCCCTCACCCCTTGAATGGTCTCTTCCGCGAATTGCACGGCCTGAGCGCTATGCTCGGTGTTTTTATATTTGGCTACTTATTTGCCGATCACATCCAAAAAAAACTGCACAAGAAAAAGCACCATTTGGATGGCTATTTACACCTTGGCCTTTGGTGCGCGTTGGTTGTCAGTGGCCTGTTGCTTTACTACCCGCAAGACACATTGGAATTTCTGAATGTCAGCAGTATTCATTGGTACGCTGGCATTTTTCTGTGCGGATTGTTTCCTCTGCATTATTGGCGCAAAGCAATCAGCAGAAAATTTCGCCCCAAGCGCGCTTCAACCGCTGAAATGAATATCCCCGATTAAGGTTTTAACAAGTTCTCTCATGGAGTTCGTCAACGACTAATCTCTCTTGCTCGTCAAAAACCCAAACTTCTTCGTAATCCACTTCAAACAAATATCCATCGGGATCTTTAAAATAACCCGCAATTCCCCAAGGGGTTCGCGTTGCCGGCTTCACCAGTGTTCCCCCCGCTTCCACCGCTTTAGCCAGAATGGCTGGTACCTCTTCCGGTGACTTTGCCAGATACACAAATGCGACTCCGTTAAAACCGGACGGCGAGGCAGGCTCCGCCAAAGCATCCGCCGCGAGCGCCGCGCGGGATATTAAACAAAGCGCGTATCCACCTAAATTAAATTTAACAAATTCATCGTGACCGGTGGGGGATTTCGACCACCCCAGCGCTTCATAAAACGCGCGTGATTTGGCGATGTTTTCGACACCCAGCAATATCAAATGCATACGTTGACTAGGCGCGATTGACTCGATGTTTTGTGAGGAAAATATATGACCGGGATTCTTTGTTAACATTTTTTTCCTTAACTTATTTTATAAATAATTTACTATCAACCAGCCAATCGTTGGCCTACCAGTATTTTTTGGGTTATCTAGTCAACGACCTTAATGGATTCTGCCAATAGGCTATTGCCAACAATAAAGCCATCGCATTGCACCTGTTTGCCCAGGAATTGTAATAACGCGTCATCACCCATGGTGGGGCCGGTTTTGCGCCGCAATAATAGCCGCCCTGCTGCCGTTTGAATAAACAGGGCAGAATGGGCACTCTTGCTGCCACTACCATAATCGTCCTGCACGACATGCCCACTTAAACCAGTGACTTTTTGTGGAGCGGAAGAATTGCTGTAGCTCATAGATAAATTGCGCAACACCAAAAAAATGAATTAACGCTGCTCATAAATACGATAGCCAACAATTCTGCCATTCAATTCTTTGGCTACCACAGCAACCGCCCGGTTAACTTTATCACTCTTTCCAACCTCAGGAACCCCCAAAGCAACATGATATTTACTGGGCGCGGCCGCCACCTTGACGCCGAGGCCTTTTGCCGCCGCAGGGATTTTAACCGCGAAGGAGTCAAACTCCTGTGTCGAATTCAGCCCTGCTAACCGCGCCAGGTTTTGCAGCGATTTTTTTGCATCTGCCGATAATTTACTGACAGACGCTTTTGCGACTACTGGCTTGGTTTTTTCCAGAAATGCGGCTACATCTTGCATTTTGGTGCGCCGTTCCGCACGTGCGAATTGATCGGCATTTTTAGCAAGAACACTGGCAGATTTTTCAGGTTCAGCTTTTAGCACCGGATGAATGCTGGGGTCCCCCAGAAGATAAAATTGTGCGAGTGTTTTTAAGTCGACCGGGTCCATCTGCCCCACTTCGGCAACATATTGTTGCCGAGCCATTAGCGCCGCGCGGCCAAGCGACGCACCACCCATAATATGCAATAGAAAATACTGGCAAATTAAATCCGCCGAGCCATTAATATCCGCTGGTCCATAAGCAATCGTTGTACTACCCAAGTAACCATAGGCTCCCTGGGCCAGATAAGTTTGGCAAATAGGCAGATCTACACCAAGTGTTATTGCCTCATACAGTTCTGCGCCGTAACAGCACTCTACCGCTGCAACAGTGCCTTCTTTAATTTTTCCACTAATCGCTTTTGTGGTTAAAGCAATCGGATACGACTTGCCCTTTTGCCCCTGAAATTCTGGTGATGCCTGGCCTCCATGGCAATTAATAAAATGCATGCGTGATGCCAGTAATCCCGCAGGGTGGCTTGGGCCATCTGTCGGCGATACACGCAATTTGGCGATATTGCCGAAAATATTGCTCAAACTCAGTTGAGTAGATTTTTTCCAACTGAACGTAGACAACCCAAAATAACTTTCATATTCATCCAGAGAACGACTTTGGTAATTGGCCGCCGTTGCCAACAAACCAATTAAATAGGCAGGGTCAGTGGCTGCAGGCAAGTCAGGTAGCCGCCCCACTACCCGAGCAGGCGCAATAAACTTACGCGGATTGCGCGAGTAAGTCGCATTGCAAGCATAAGGCAAATCACTCCAGGCGATAGGATCATCATCCGCCCCGGGCTTAAACATGGTGTTATCCAGGTTTTGCTGCGGCACCACATCGCTCGCCCCTAAAATCATTAAGTAGGATGGCGACAGCATTTTAAAAATGGCATCAATCGCCAGTTTATTTTCCTTAGGGTTGGCGGCACTGGTCACAGCGACGCCTTTCATCTTTTTCAGCGCGACCTTGTCATCCAAAAAAATTACTTGCGTATTAAGTCCGCGTTTTTTATCGGCAGCCTTCAGTTTATCCAGCGCTTTATTGATTTTGAGTAAACCTTTGGAACCGTACTTGGCAACCAATACACTGCGATTGGAAACAATGACTTTACTATCCATACAACCTCCCGGTTTTACTGAACTGGTGTATTACCGTTACAGCTTTGAAGCTATGAGGCGAATATAGTTTTTCATCAGGTGATCTTCGATGTTGTCCGGTAGAATCGTTAAGAACTCATCGAAAGTTCCCTTCACAGTTTCCAAAAATTCTTGCCAATAACTTACATCATCATGCAGATCGCCTTTAGCATCAAAAAACCGTAACGCGCCCACATGGCTGTAAGACATCACGCGAGTAGGAATTCTGGTAACTATATCGCTGTTGTTCACGAACCGGAAAAAACGTCCTTTTAAATCAGCATCGAAATTCCGGCTAAATTCACGATTTCCAACCCGTGGCTGACCAAATGTATAAATTCCTCGCACAGGCTTATCCAACACTAACGCAAAATGCGCAGCGGCGAGCGTTGCCAGAGCACCACCTAAACTGTGCCCGGTTATCCACAGCGCTTGCGCTTTGGTTTGCACACGCGCAAGTATTTGAGTAATGTCATTCCAGACCAAATACAAAGCGTCAGAAAAGCCGCGATGGACCTTCCCTATTCCTCCGGCAAAGCTAGTAAGATCAAACGCCGCATTAGTCATCCAATCTTCAATACTGGATGTCCCACGAAACGATAAAACGATGTCACTGTCGTTGTAAGCAATAAATGCCTGTATGTCGCGTCGCTGGATAAACTCTGCCGCAAACCCCTGTGTAACCATACGCGTTTTTATCGTATCTACAGATTCATAGGCCAAATTCGCACATATCGCGAGCGAATGAGCATTTTTCAGGGAAAATTTAATACTGTTAGATTCAAAATAAATGCTCATATAACTCCTCCACGAAAGACTCACCTGAGCTCAAGCTTTTACACTTGATACTAAAAAGTAAATCCGTTGAAAAATAGGGTTTTATTTCCAAGTACTATCGCAGCGACCGTACGCCAGTGTGGCTGATAACCACAACTTCACAATGATTGGATAGAAAGTCATTTGCAGCATCCCCCAATCGGGGGGCGTTTTTTAAACATCGGCAAAGAGCGGATTGGGGAGGGGAAAAAAGCAATGCAAGCATTACCTGCATTGCTTTTTGTAAGGAAGAAATTATTTTTTAATTACAACTGGTTTTAATATCGTTTAACGGCCCGCGATTCATTCCCGAACGCGAGGTTAATTCCGCAGGACATGCGACCTCTTTGTATTTCAATGCCGGGTTATCCGCTGCTTCAAACCAATTTGCGTACCAATTACAGGCTTGTTGCAACTCGGCTAATCCGCGTGAACCAAATACGCTATTGCAGCGATTGGTTAAACAGGTTTTGTATTGCGAGAGGCTCGCGTTGTAGCCCAACTCCTGTTTACAGGCTGCGAGGAAGCCGCCGTACTGGGCACCCAATTCCGAATTGGAAACGCCCCACTGTGTTGAACAGGCGTTAAACGCCCCCACTCCACCACCAGGAACAAGGATATCGAACTGGCCACCGCTAACGTCATAACCAATGTTAGTGGCTTGCACAATCATCACTTTGCCCGCCAAGGCGGCAGAACCCGGGTCGCCCGGTGAGTTGTGGGATTGGCCGGTAAATTCCAATTGATAACAACGACCACAAACATCGCCACTGGAAGTGGCCGCGTAGCCATAGGCTAATTTATCGCTGACTGTAAAGGGCGCCATCCCCCAACACATGTGCGCACTGCCACCACCATTTCCACAGGCGCTGGCCGCATTAACATCAGACAAGCGTGAATTGTTACTGCCACAGGCAGGTAATGCATTAACCACCGAGGGAACGTTTGCAGTCCAACTGCAATGCGCTTTACAGCAATCCCAATAGCGGGTTGCATATCCATTGCAGTTCGCACCAAGGGTAATGCTGCTCGCCGATGAACTGCTTTGTGCGGGGCGCGATGATGAAGAACGGGAGGAAGACACAGTGATGACACTGGAAGAACTTCGGCTGGTGGTTACAACACTTGAAGAGCTGCGGCTACTGGTCACTGCCGTAGATGAAACCCCAGAATTCACAACACCGTAGGGAGCCGGTTGCGCTGCGCAGGTAGTGCGACTCACGCAACTTTTTCCATTTTCATAACCCCACCCGCTCGTTGTGTTTGCACACAATGGAGTAATAGTTCCATACCAGTTGCAGGCCTGGCCGGTGACGGATATTGAAGTGGACGAAGATGATCGCACAACCGAAGACGGCGTACTCGACGAAGTACGTGGCGCGGAGCTTGCCACGGTTGAAGCGCTGGTTCGCGCTGCACTAGTACTCGCCACCGTTGAAGGGACACTGGACGTCACCACTGAACTGCACACTGCACCGGTGATGACCGGCACTTGCGCCTTGCCCGCGCCGTTGGTTCCCTGAATACCAAACTCAATACTCGAATTTACCGCGATATTACTATTCCAATTTAATGGTGTCGCGGTGTAGGGATTAGCGCCCGACAAGGTTGCATTCCAGTTACTGGTAACGCGCGATCCATCGCTATAATTCCAACTAATATTCCAACCGGAGACTGCGCTGCTGCCGTTGTTGGTAATACGAATAGTCGCGGTAAATCCGTTGCCCCAATCATTGGCAACTATGTATTCACACTTTGCCGCATAGGCCGTTCCCGTTTGCGCGGCGGCGATAATCACAGTGGCACCGAGTGCCAAACGCTTTAAGGGCAGCCTCTTTAACGACGGTCTTTTTAACGACAGTCGCTTTAATGACAGCCGCCTTAACGCGCCGGGCACATTTTCCAAAATCGATTTCAATTTCATTCTTCGTTCCTCCGCGAGCAACAAAAATAATACGCAGTAAAAACCAGCCAGACTAAAAAAGCAGGCAGGTATTTTTTGCAGTGATGTGAATGATCCCCCGGGAAAACTTCCGGACAACTAACACGGATACGACAGGGAAACACTAAAGGCTGATAACAACTGGAGAGATTTTTTTGAGTCTTATATTAGTAGCCGTAAGAGTAGCTTAACGAGGAGATTTTACAAAACGCGAATAGCCAATCTGTGACTGGATTAACCTGAATTCGATATCGCATGAATTATTTAAAAAAAAACGGCAGACAAGGCTGCCGTTTTATTTCATTAATAATTAACACTTTCACTATTTATCGTCGCTCGCTTTCAGTCGTACAAGCGATGTGTGCGACAGTCATTCGATTAATCGGCCGCGATTGCGTTTATTGACAGCTACGCACTAGCGTCCAGGCATTGGTCCACGCCCAACCTACACCCGGCTCGTAAGGCCCACCCACCGTACACCAGCCGCCAACCGTGCAGCGGTATTCATTGCCTACATTGCGCACCAGCGCACCAGTTGCATAGGTGGAACCATTAACATAGGCCGGTGATGTGCAACTGCCGGTGCCAAGAGATGAGCTGGAGCGCGCACTGGTAACTGCCGCAGAACTGCGTGAGGACGTCACTGCTGTCGATGAGCCACCGCCAGATCCATTACAGTCACCCAGATCCAGCCAATAGTTGTATTGCCCGGAAGTCAGCTCAGGGTTATTGCCCTGGGTCCAATAGTTCGCTTGATAACGTTTATTGTTGTATTTCACCTGTTGTGGTTTGTTGTACACAGTTGCAGAGTCCCAGGTAGGTAACGCGGCGCAGGTATCGCTACCGGTACTACTGGCCACTGAAACGGTTGATGACGAGCGCGAACTGGTTGCGGCAACGGAACTGTTGGGTGGCTCATTGCCATAGACCACATCGATACATTGATAAAACCCTTCGGGCGCATCGGCATAATCCCGCTGCCAAATGCTGTAAACCACATGTCGTCCGGTACGCGGCGGCAAATTTACCTGGTGACGCGATACGGCTTCTTGCCCGGTGGGCGATGATTGATGAATTTGTTCCAGATCCGACCACTTCAATGGTTGGTTGGGGTTATAGCCTTGCTTGGTAATGTAATAGCGGAAATACATGCTGCGATGCTGCGCGGTGTTGGTCCACACAAACTCGCGAAACCCCGCTTGGACCTGGGTTGCCGGCCAATCATTGCGCGCCAGATCCAGACCGGCATAACCGCCCACACCGGCACTGCACAATTTACCATCGGGAATAACGGCTTGATGGTTATCCCGCACACCGCCAATCGCAATACTTTGCGGTGAATAAAAACCGACATTGCCCGCTGCCTTGGCAGCAACACACGCGGGTAAACTCGGATTTTCAATGCCGTTCTCCTTGCACACAATCACCCGCGCTTTGGGTGATGAAACATATCCATGCGCACTGGCTTCAACAGTAGCCAGTAAGGCAGCACTGGCAACAACCGCTGAAAATCCGACATGTTTTAGACGGGAAACAACAGATGGATGGTCGATAGCTTTCACTTTCTTTCTCCTTAATCGACAGCGGCAAATACCGGGGTTGGCAGGCGCTGCTATTGTTAGTCGAATAGTTAGTTTCCAGATATAAACCTGACAGCCAGCAATATTGCTCAGGGTTTCAACCGGAAAAATGAGTCTAAAAAGCTAAAAAATAAAAGGCCAGTCCCAGTTTTGTATTTGCGGTTCGACTTTGAGTGGGAAGTGTGAGCTTTGGAAGAAAGTAAGCAGTAAAAAGTGCGGACAAATATTTAAGTGCCAAGCGAGCACAATTACATCAAGAACAGGCATGTAAATTTATCGTTTAAAAACCTTAGGAGAGAATACTCTTTTCATTTTTTTTACAGTCGAAAGCAACAGATCTTCATAACATGAAAACACACGAGGCATTTTTCCGTAATCCCATGTCAATAAAGAGATAACTATATGGACTTACCAACTCATAGCGGATCAATCACTCCCGCTGCAGGTTTTTCTTTTCGTTCGCCCTACAGCCGATTTTCACTGGTATTACTAGTCATTACGTTTGCTGCACTCATTCCCAATTTCTTCACCACACTGATCACTAACCCGCAAAAACTTTCGTTGGAATGGGCCGTTCACGGGTTCTTATTCTTGGGTTGGTATATTCTGTTTTCGCTACAAACAGCATTAATATCCGGTAGAAATACCCCATTACATAAAAAATTAGGCTACGTCAGCATTGCGTTTTTCATCGTATTAACACTATCAGGTATTGGTATGATGCTGGGCACAATGAATAGCTACACACCGGATTGGAGCCCGCAACAGCTAATGGCTCGCACCAGTTTTGTATGGGCAATTTTCCATACGTTAGTATTTTTTAGCGGATTTTATGTGCTCGGAATATTATTCAGAAAGAAAGGCGATGCTCACAAACGCTTCATGCTACTGGCCTCACTCAGCATGATGTCTGCCACATTGACCCGATTTGCTTATTTGCCAGGCTTCCCTATTAATGGCGTAGTTTTTACGTTGTTGGGAACCTATACGCTGTTAATTACGCCACTCGTGATTGACCGCATCTTTTACAAACGTATACATCCAACATTGGTCGTAGGTACATTACTCTATGCAATTACACAGATAGTTGCGATTGGAATTATTCCCGTAACGGAATTTGGGAAGGCATTGGCATTTGATCTGGAAGGATAAAAAATAGGGGCGCACTCGCGCCCCGCAGTTAAAGATTGATTAATCGCTGTTGCCTTGCACTCGCCTCGCCCGCCAACAACAACTCCACACCCAACAAGGACTGCTGCGGCAGAAATGCCAGGGATGCATGGCCGCTGATCGTATCCACAATATTTTTATAATAATGCTCGTAGTAACCGCGCTGGCCGGGAATGGTGCTGCGTGTCGCTTCGCCATTATTGTGTACATGTAAAACACCGTAGTTATCTGCGCCGGGCTGCGCCCATCCTGCCATGCCGGGAATGATGCCACGCATCATTTGACTCTCTTGAACATCTTGCCCGAATTTTAAAAAGGACCCTTTATCGCCGTGAATAGCAACAGTTGCACCCTTTTCACTGACGTAAGTGCTGGAGCGCAGAATTACGCGCACATCATCGTAGTGAAAACAGACATTAAAATAATCAGTCGAACCTTCTGCGCGACGCAAGCTGCGCATATCAGCGTAGACAGCGTTCGGCTTTCCAAATAGGCACAGCATGGAATCCACCATGTGAATTCCCAAATCAAACCAGGTTCCAGAGCCTGGCAAATTATCTTCTTTCCATTTTTTGTGGGTGATGTTGGTACGGTAGCGATCATAATGCCATTCCACTTCCACTATACGCCCTAGCGCACCGGATTGGATAACTTGCTGCGCATCCAGATGATCGCTTTCCAAACGCTTGTTTTGAAATACCGAAAGAATCAGATTTTTTTGCTGTGCCAGTGCAATTAATTCATTGCCTTCACTTAAACTCAACGTAAACGGCTTTTCTACTACCACGTGTTTTCCGGCGAGCAACGCTGCTTTGGTCATGGGGTAATGATGTTCGTTAGGTGTATTAACAACAACCAGTTGAATTTCCGGATTGTTAATTAATTCATCAACCGATTTAACAATTTTTGCTTGCGGGTAATCCACCAATGCAGTGGGTTCATTGCGCTGCAAAATACTGTGCAAATTCAAGCGTGGCTCGGCAGTAATTAGCGGGGCATGGAATACCTTGCCGGACATACCGTAGGAGCAAAGGGCAACATTTAGCATGGTGTTGTAATTTCTCTCACTCATTTTTATTGACATCTTCAAGATCCGGCTCACTGGTTTGCGGATCTTCATTCGTGCGGGCACGCGGTTTTAACTTGATGTACACACGGCGCTTGACTCGCGCCACTAAATGGCCGTTATCATCTTTTATTTCAACAACAAACTCCGGCACATACTTCTCACCATTCACTGTTTTTGCACGAATGTCAGCGAGGATTTCATCGGTAATTTTAAACTGCGCGTGAACGTGAGTTTTACCGGGAGCGATGTAATCTATTTCGGCATGCTTATCCCACACAAAATAATCACGACCCAGATTGGTCATAATCATCAGCATGTACCAGGGGTCAGTCATGGAAATTAAATTGCCGCCGTATTGGGTACCCACATAATTTTTGTTGTACCAACGCAGCTTTAGTGTAACGCGGGTCTCTTTGTAGTCGCCAGAGATATGCGTGACTTTGATGCCGGAGAAGAACATCGGCGGCCAAAAATTGATGATTGCTTTGAATAATCCGGCTTTCATATTGGTATTCCATAAGCAGAATTTCAGGTCGGCTCTTGGTCGGATTAATTAGCTGGGACACGCCGTGAATACATCCATGTAGGCTCGTCGTCGCCATCCCTGGCTCCGACGGTCTCAGCTAATTAATCCGACCAAGAACCTCCGAACGAGTTTTATTGATAATCACACCACCCGCTTGCGCGGGGCTATGTTTAAATCAACCGCTTGCGCGGGACATTTTTTAGAGCACCCGCTTACGCGGGGCTATGCTTAAATCACCCGCTTACGCGGGATTATGACCACACCATCATCGCGGCAATCGACATAAGCGCTAATGCCATAGACCTGTTGCAAATTTTCGGTGGTAAGCACTTGAATTGGTTGCCCATCGGCAATGATTTTGCCGTGGTGGATTAACACCAGGCGCGAACAAAAACGTGCCGCCAAACTTAAATCGTGCAGTGCGGCAAACACTGATCCGCCCTGCTGTGCGTGCTCGGCCAGTAACTCCATCATATGCAACTGGTGATAAGGGTCCAGCGCCGCAATAGGTTCGTCGGCCAGAATAATTTCCGGCTCGCCGGCAAATACACGCGCTAATAAAGAACGCTGCAATTCGCCTCCGGAGAGTGTAGTCACTATGCGGTGACGCAGTTGGGTTAACTCGGTAATTTGTAATGCACGTTCAATAGCTTCAGCATCACGCGTAGATTTGCCACTCATGGGTTTATGCCATGGCGCGCGGCCAAGACCAACCAGATGTTCCACTTGCAGCGGCCAGGCCGGTGTTTCCTGCTGCGGCAAATAGGCAAGCAATTGCGCCCGCGCCCGATCCGGCAATTGCTGCAAGGCGATATCAGCGTGCTGATTATTACTAATACGAACTTGCCCGGCGTCCGCATCGCTCAAACCAGCGAGCACACGCAGCAGTGAACTTTTACCCGCGCCATTGGGGCCAATCAAACCCACGAATTCACCGGGCGCCAATTGCACGTCCACATTATCGATAATGCTTGTGTTATCACGCACAACAGAAATAGATTGCGCTCTTAACCTAGTGGTCATCATCAAGCCCACCGTGAACGGGTTTTTAAAATTAATAACAGAAAAAACGGCGCGCCGACTAATGAGGTAACAACACCCAATTTCAGCTCGCGCGCGCTATCAAACTGGCGCACCAGAATATCGGCTAACACCAGCAACAATGCACCACCCAGCGCGCTGGCAAACATTAACTGCCCTGGGCGATAACCCACAAAAGGGCGCAGCAGATGCGGAATGACCAAGCCGATAAAACCAATTGCACCACTGACTGCTACACAAGCACCGACACCGATAGAAATGCCCAGTAATAAAATCCAGCGTTCGCGTTGATTGTTAAACCCGAGCGAACGCGCACTGTCTTCCCCCAAACTAAGCGCATCGAGAAAACGACTACGACTTAGCATCATCACCCAACTGATAAGTGCAAGCGGCAATGCAATACTGACGTGATCAAAATGGCGATTCGCTAAAGAACCGAGCATCCAGAATACAATTTCCTGCATCGCATACAAACTGGGTGCAAAATTTAATGCGACGGCAATTAAGGACACCATAATTGCACTCATTGCCGTACCCGCCAAAATTAATGCCAGCATACTGCTGTGTAAACCCGCGAGCAGATACACCATAAATAAGGTAAACAGTGCGCCAGCAATTGCGGCGCCCGGCAGCCAGTACCACGCGCTTGCCGCCACGCCAAAATACAAGGTGCAAATTGCACCGAAGGCAGCACCGCTGCTCACCCCCAGTACTCCGGGGTCAGCCAGTGGATTGCGCAATAAACCTTGCATGGCCGCACCGCTCATCCCGAGTGTTGCGCCTATGACAATAGCGAGAATTAAACGCGGCAAACGAATCTGCCCCACCACATTGGCCGCAAGACTTTGTTCGCCGTTAAAAAAATCCTGCAGACCACGAATCACATCAATATCGGCCAGACCGGTGTTAAGTGCGATAACCGACGCGAGTGCGGTAGCAAGCACCAACAGGCCGGTTAACGCGGGAAATGAGACTCGGGTTTGCAAAGGTTTCTACCTGTATTCTAATTAATATCGCTGGTGAACTAGCGCGCGAATGAACTGTGACACGAACGATCACGCGAATAAATTATTCCGCTAACGAATTTTTAAGCTGGGTTGCGACATCACCTATCACTGTCGCCGCACAACCGGATAAGCCCGCCGGCAAAGTCACCACTTTAAAATCGGCATGCTGCAAGGCAGGATGGGAAAGGTACTCCCGCGCAAGCGAATAGGCATCATCACTGCCCTGCTCCACAATTAGAATTTGTGGTTTGGCACTGAGCAATAATTCAAGGTCGAGCTGATTAAAACCAAACATCCCACGCTCTGCAGCCAAATTGCGCAAGCCCGCCAACTGCATAAATTCATGCTCGAGTGTGCCATCGCCAATTACTACCCCATTGGCGGAATACCAAAATGCGGTGAGCGGCGTTTTGCCCTGCTTCGCCGCTTGTAGCTCAGCAATTTGCGCGCTGATGGTTTTCACCATCTGCTCGGCTTTCGCGCGCTCGCCCACCATATCCGCCAATTGTAGAATCTGGTCATTGATATCACGTAGCGTGCGCGGCAAGGGCAAACGCTCCACACGCTTACCTAATTTTTGCAGTAATTCGATGGGACTACGCTGATCAAACTCACCCGCAAAAATAACATCGGGCGCAAGCGGCACAATTTCTTCCGCTAAACCGTGATTTACCGGCATACCTTTTACTTGCTCTGCAATGGGCGACCAAATCGGATTGGCGGTGAGATAGCTAATGGACACCAATTTTTCATGGGGCACCAGTTCCCACAATATCTGATCGATGCAAATATTTAATGACGCGATGCGTGCAGGCGCTGTTTGCGCAAGCGCGCTATTGGCAAGCACAAAAAATAAAAAGCCCATCGAATAAACGATGGGCTTTTTAACATTCAGCACCAAGCGCGCCTTATACAATTGGATTTAACCAGGCGGCGCCGCGCACGCCGCTCGAATCGCCATGCACTGCCGGAACAATCGGCGTATCGCACTCACGTCCAAATACATAATGCGGCAACAGTTTGGGTACTTCAGTGTAAATCGCCGCGATATTGGAAGCACCACCACCCAACACAATCACATCCGGGTCCATCACATTAATAATGGTCGCCAGGCCGCGCGCGAGTTGATCGAAATAATTGGCCAACACTTCTTTAGCAACTGCATCACCTTGTTCTGCCAGCGCAACAATTTCATGGCCTTTGAGTTTTTCTTCCGTGATTAACTGATAGGAAAGACACAAACCGGTGCCGGATAAAAAAGTTTCCTGACAACCAGCCTTACCGCAATAGCAGGGGCGCGCATTCAAATCCGCTTCGGAAGTCCAAGCCAAGGGATTGTGCCCCCACTCACCCGCTACGCCATTGGGGCCAACCACCGGCTGACCTTTATAGGCCACACCGGCGCCACATCCGGTACCGAGAATGCCGGCGAACACCAGATCGTACCCCCGGCCAGCGCCATCGGTCGCCTCCGACACGGCAAGGCAGTTGGCATCATTGGTAACTTTGACATCGCGCTTTAAAAACTCAGACAGATCTTTCTGAAAGGGTTTGCCGTTTAACCAGGTGGAGTTGGCGTTCTTAACAAAACCGGTTTTGCGCGATACCGTCCCGGGGATACCAATGCCTACCGGCAAGTTGCTTTGGCCCGCTGCCGCTTCAGCTTGCTCGACCAAGCCCGCGATATCGCGCAGGGTCGCGCTGTAGTCATCACGCACGGTGGGAATACGGGTGCGGAACAACTCCTGGCTATTACCATTGAGCAGGATAACCTCGGTTTTGGTGCCGCCCAGGTCGATGCCGATACGAAAATCTGTCATAGGATTTGGTCTTTTTAGCTGTAGGATCAATGAGATAAAAAACTACTGAATTATAGGGCTTGGCTGCAACCCGGGCAAACACACGCGCGGCAAAATACAGATCTGTACACTTTGCTACAGTTTTGTGCCATGGCGAAACGGCGGTTGCCAGCTACACTGAAGCTCAGACCTTAGCTAAATTGAACTACGAATCCACAATGACCAGTACAAAAAAAACGCAAAGCGCCCAAGAGCGCCGCAAATTCAGCCGAATTCTTTTTGATGCCCACGTCGAATTGGCACAGGGCGATTGCCACTGGCGCGCCAGTTTGTTAGATATTTCACTCAAGGGTTTACTGATCCAGCAACAACTACCGGCCGAGGTTAAAAAAGACGCGCCGATATTGGTGAAAATTCTGCTATCAGACCAAACCAGCATTGCCATGTCCGTGAGTGTTGCACACCAGCATCACAACCAAACCGGGTTGATGTGTACTACGATTGATATTGATAGCGTTAGCCACTTACGCCGTTTGATCGAGTTAAACCTGGGCGATGCGACTGCAGCAGAGCGCGAGCTGAATGAATTAATGAGCGACTATTAATCCGAGTGTACAACGCTAACCATCACCGCGGAGCTGACAAAACCAATGACCGAGCAAACCACCAGCAATGAGGTACCACCAGAGGACAAACGCCGCCACCCGCGCTTCCCTCTGCGCGCCGTGGCGGAATTACAATATTCCACCAAAAGCTGGGAAGCTCATGTTATTGATCTTTCTGAATCGGGTGCCCGGTTGGTTATTTTAAGTGAACACTTGTTACAAAAAGGCGATCCCCTACGGGTACACGTTAAACTGGATGAGTTAAATCTGGTTACCTCCAATAAGAAGTTGCTCAATCTGCATGGCCGGTTGATCCATGTGCGCGAGCAACACCTGGGCTTTGAATTTCAGCCAGATACTCCCGCCGACAGGACTCTGCTTTACGAGCTGCTTACGCTGATAGAAAACGATCACTAACGCTGTAATCACTATGTGTAGAGTCGTGCGCGTTGTTTGCGCCTTATCGCTATTGGCTGTTGGCCTCTGTTGCCATGCCGACCAACCAATACCACTGGTAATTCCTCCACCCGGCGCTATGGAGCCTGTCGCTACAGGTATCTACTACGAAAAGGTGCTGCAGTTGGCGTTAGACAAAAGTGCCGGCACGGCAGAAACCAACCCGGAAAAATACCAAATTGCACACCACGATCAAGTCGTGGGGCGCGAGCGCTACCGACTGCTAGTGAAACAAGGTGTGGTCGATATTATGTGGAGTAGCAGTAATAAAACGCGCGAAGAAG
This sequence comes from Cellvibrio sp. KY-GH-1, assembly GCF_008806975.1. Classification (NCBI taxonomy): domain Bacteria; kingdom Pseudomonadati; phylum Pseudomonadota; class Gammaproteobacteria; order Cellvibrionales; family Cellvibrionaceae; genus Cellvibrio; species Cellvibrio sp. KY-GH-1. The sequence continues at coordinate 5,486,256 of NZ_CP031728.1, read as the reverse complement.
AATTGATTCCTGTGCGCTTTAATTTACTGCGCGGCATTAACGAATACCGGGTTCTTCTCATTCGTGCCGATGACCAACCCAGATTTGACAGGGTTAAAAACCTGGCAGATTTGCGCCAGTTCAAAGTTGGCTCGGGCACTCATTGGAGCGACAGTCAGGTCTACAGATTCAATGACTTGCCACTCGTCACTTCCTACTCGTTTGAAGCTATGTTCCGCATGTTAGCCGCCAAACGTTTTGACTACATGGCGCGCAGCCTGCAAGAAATTGACTACGAACTGGAGCAATACCGGGATCTGGGGTTAGTAGCAGAAAAAAATTTGATGATTCACTATCCGCAACCGATCTATTTTTTCCTGAACAAGAAACATCCTGAATTAGCCAAACGCATCGAACAGGGCTTACTGCTTGCCCAACAAGACGGTAGTCTGGATGAGCTCTTTCAAAGCATTCCCAACTTTCGCGCGGCGGAAGAAAAAATCCGGCATATAGACCGCCGGATCATTGAATTGCGAAGAGAAAATTAATTTACCGAGTATCAGTTAACTAAAGTGCGTTGAGCGCTTCTTGCAAATTTTTTACAGCCACCACTTCAATTCCTAAATTTTTTTCACGCGGCGCATTGGCAAATGGAACTATCGCGCGTTTAAAGCCGTGCTTGGCCGCTTCACGCAAACGCTCATGACCACTGGGCACCGGGCGAATCTCACCCGATAAGCCGACTTCGCCAAACACAATTAAATCCTGCGGCAAAATGCGATCGCGAAAGCTGGAAACTATCGCCAACAATACCGCGAGGTCAGCACTGGTCTCCATCACTTTTACACCGCCGACCACATTCACAAATACATCCTGATCGCCCACCATAATTCCACCGTGGCGATGCAAAACGGCGAGCAGCATGGCGAGACGGTTTTGATCCATCCCCACGGCCACGCGCCGTGGATTACCAAGATGGCTGTCGTCCACCAGGGCTTGAATTTCAATCAGCAATGGCCGTGTACCTTCCCACATCACCATTACCACTGAACCGGGTGCTGCATCTTCCGCGCGCTGCAAAAAAATTGCAGAGGGATTATTTACCTCGCGCATGCCCTGCTCGGTCATGGCGAACACCCCCAATTCATTCACCGCACCGAACCGGTTTTTATTACCGCGCAAGGTGCGATAGCGCGAATCGTTATCGCCTTCTAATAAAATCGAGCAGTCAATCATGTGCTCCAGCACTTTGGGGCCTGCGAGCGAACCATCTTTGGTGACGTGACCTACCAGCACCAGCACTGTGCCAGTTTGCTTGGCGAAGCGCGTTAAATAGGCCGCGCTCTCGCGTACTTGTGAAACCGACCCAGGGGCGGAAGAAATATCTTCCATATGCATCACCTGAATGGAGTCGATCACCATCACTTTAGGCGCAACCTGCTGCGCTGTTGCGCAAATAGATTCAACGCTGGTTTCACTCAGCATTTGCAATTGGTCCGTGGGCAAACCCAAACGCTGTGCACGCATGGCCACCTGCTGGAGCGACTCTTCGCCGGTGATATAGAGTGCAGGCATGACGCGTGCGAGATTACACAGGGTTTGCAGCAAGAGTGTTGATTTTCCTGCGCCGGGATTACCACCAATCAACACAACCGAGCCGGGTACAAACCCGCCGCCCAGCACGCGATCGAATTCTCCGGCACCACTGCTAAAACGGGGCACATCCGTCAGTGCAATTTCAGCGAGCGTTTGAATTTTATTACCGGTCGCCCCGCCCGCATAACCTTCAAATTTGGCCGAGCGATTGGAAGGCGTTGGCCCAAGGCGCACTTCTGTTACCGAGTTCCAGGCCCCACACTCAGTGCATTGGCCTTGCCATTTTTTATAATCAGCACCGCACTCATTACAGACAAATGCAGTTTTATTTTTTGTGGACATTTAACCCTCCCGGCGTTACCCCCTCCCAACCTCCCCCTTGGCAAGGGGGAGGAGTTTTTATTCCCTCACCTTTTTAAGGGGAGGACCAGGGAGGAGTTATTTTTTCTCACTGGTAAGTTTGAGATAGGCCCCCAAGCCCACCAACAACGCCACAGCAGCAAACAACATTAATACGGCAGAATTCAAATGGGTTGCATCACCAAGTAACGATTTAAACATCAACAATAGCGATTCAATGGAAACCGCAATCACAATCGCCGACATAAAACGCGAAATAGTTCGACGGGTTGAACCTGTGTGATGAATATCTTTGTGAAGTAAAACCTCTTCTTCCAGAATCGTTTTACCCAAATCAAAAATAGCCAAACCGAGCGTTACCAGAATCACTAAATGAAATGCCTGGGTCGCCGTATTGGTATGCTCGTGCACTACTTCAAACAATGAGCTGCCCGCGGAATACAACAACAGCCCCGCCACCAACACCAACATACCGCCAATAATGCCGTAAACCAATTGAAAAAGCGGATGTACAGCGCGACGCAAACTATCGCCGTTTAAAAAAGTAATCAGCTTTTCCAGGTTAAAATTAATTACCAGATAACGTGTGGCGTTATTGCCATCGATAAAGCGTTGCACTGCCGAAATCGCCAACTGATGGGTAGCACTGGAGAGATAGGGCTGCGTGACTGTCGCTGTCGCGGCATTATCGCGCGCCTTGCTGTAATAAACGCGATTGCTGCGATCCGACCCCAAGCCCGGCTCGCGGCGTTTTGGATCAGGTACTGTGGGTGACGCCGCAGACTCGGTGGTTTGAATCCCCTTTTCGTCCAGGCAATAAATTAATTCTACGAAGGGATAAGAATCGTGCAAACGTTTTACCACCTCCTTCAAATGATCATTGGACGTTTCCAATTTATTCGGCGATAACGATGTCACAATGGATTCGAGCAGGCGTTCGATTTGCGCTTGGTACTCATCGTATTTTTTTAGCAGGTACAAATAATTGCGTGGGGTCATAGGTATCAACTCATCAACTAATCAGCTCATTAATACAGCAAGGTGCGAAGCTGCAGGGCTGCAAAAAAGTGGCGGCAGTTTACCTTATTCACAAGCAGTTATTGCGCCAGCTGCGCGTAAATTCTCGCTGTACAAAAAACAAACCCCGGAAGAACCGGGGTTTGTTTCGACCTATGCACAACAGTTAGTTGGCGGGCGCCTCAATATTGTTTGGGGCACCGCCGCCAACGGAAACATTGCCGTTGTTTAATACAAAGGTTACTACTTGTGTTTGCAATTCCGCGGTAACCTGCGGCGCGCCGCCCTCAGGCCGCAACAACGACGAATGACCACCCGCAGTATGCTTGACATAACCACGGCCCAGTTGCGTTGCCCCAAGCCCCAGTTGAGTAGCACCTAACAAACTCGCCATGGCTTTGGTTCCCATCAACGGCGCACCCGCTGCACCATTCGGAATCACCGCATCATTATTAATTTGCTGTACTAACACTGGTACGCCCAGCTTCGCCAATGTCTCCATAAAGTTAACCGGATCACCGGAATCCATCGCGGTTTGCGCGGCATAGAGGAAGCGCTCATAGTTAGTCGTACCAACATTTACACCACTATTTGCCAAACCACCGTTAATCACCGGCGCAAAGCTCATGGAATTAACCAACACCTGAGCCACTTGTGTACCCGCCGCACTGGTTATCAACCCGCGAATTGGCTTCAGTTTAGAGGTGAGCCCCAGCTTGGCTTCATTGGCGATAGCAACCTGATTAACAGTGGCAAACACGCTGCCCAGAATACCGCCCAGCGATACACCCACGACATACACACGATTCAAATCCAGCCCAGTTGCGACTGATTTGCGCATTTCGGTATCCACACTGCCCAAACTCGCATTCAGATTGAGCAAATCCATCACCGCCTGACGATTGTTATCGCGCGTGTTGGCTAAGTAGCCGAGGTTTATAAATTGCGCACCAGAGCCGTCCGTTGTGCCAGGTGTCGTAAAGTTCATAGGTGCGGGAGCGCCGCCGGAACCGGCCACATTGAAATGACGCTCATGGGGTGCGTTGGCACCATAAAGCTGGGCAAACGGAATCGATTTACTTTTTTCCACATTCAGTACATTGACCAAAGCACTATTCGCTGGAACTCCGTGCACCGGCAAGTCGATCGCCACTGTCGCGATGCAGCGGCTCGCCAGAGTGTGACCCAGGGCCAGCACCGAGGCTCGGTCGCTGGTAATACCGTGTACATAAATCACCGTTGGGTAGCCGGTAGCTGCATAGATTTGGCCGCAGTTTGCGGCTCCCGCATACCCTGGCACCCAGTTATCCTGCGGCAGTGTCACTTGCAGGGGCACCGACTCATCGCCAGTCTTTGCCGCAAATGGATAGCGATAAGTCACGTTATAGCTGCCATCAACATCCATAGGTACTGTTACACCCAATGCACCTGCCAGAGTGAGATCCGGCTTCCAGCTGCGCTTCAAATATTCGCCAAAGGCCAAACCCGTTGCCGCCGTTTGGTAATAAGGCAGCTTGATGTAGCCGGTGTAAAGCTTGCCCACACCAGAGGCAAGCGCACTGCTGAACATGTTGAAGTCGATTCCGGTCAGACCGGAAACGCCCAGCTCCCGCGCGGTAGGCGTTGATAAAAGCCCGTAGCCTTCCAACTGCATCGCATTCGCCACCGCTGTTGAAGCAGGAACACCCGCCGCGATTTGAGTACCAGCAATAGCTGCACGGGGCGCAGCCATTGCGACCAAAGGTGCAACCGGATCGGTAGTCGTGAAGGTATAAGTCAGCACCAACTTTTCTTTGGCTGCTGCTTCAGTGAGTTGGCCGCCGCTGGCCGCCGCCAGAAATTTGCTGGCAATAGTTTCCCATCCGACTATTGCATTGCGCACCGAAACTAACGCGGTCAAGGTTTCATAGCCAGGATCGCGCAGAGCGTTGTATGTCCAGGAGCGAGTCAAGGCGGCACCGGTGCCGTCCTTAAGATCGTTAGTCAGCACCACAAGATACTTGGATTTGGGTTTGAGCGGTTTGGTGGGGCGAATACGCAAGGTATTATTGGTGCCGCCATCCAGCGATACCACCTGCACATCAAAGCTGGCCAGCCCAGTGACACCCACGATATTGGCGGGATCGAGCGCATCTTTACCGTTCGCGTTCAGCTCCACGAGGAATACGGTTTTCCCGGCAATGGCGCTCGCCGGAGTCACGCTGCCACTAATCAGCACATCAAAAAACGCTGACGACGAAAACCCATCCATCTGGTTCATGGTTGCACGCACGGGATCAGTTGGGGCACCCAAATCTGCCGTTCCATCGGTATCTTTGGCCTTGGCAAAAATCAAATCGGTGTTAAAAGGAAGATCAGAAACTATAGGGTCAAAGCGGGGATAAGTACCCACTTGATAAATATCCGGGCCAGTAGGCGCTGGCGCTTTCTCAGTATCACCACCTCCGCCGCAGCCAGGCAACGTCAGCAGCGCAAGGGATAAAGAAGACAACAGGAACAAATTAGACTTATTTTTCATGATAATTCCCTGAACATTGGATACAAGACTTCAACAAGTTTAGCCAGAATTCGCGTCAGTGCGACTATTTCCCCCAAGAATTCACGGATACTTCACACAATCCATTGCTCCCCACCCATTAAGGGGATGCGCAGCTGCCAAGAAGTACTTAGCCTTGTTTTCCTCGAAATAGCGCCCAATAAACGCCGCCGCACTAATACTGTAAAGCAAAACCTCTGCAGCGGAAAAATTTTTCCGAGTAAAAATACTGGCATTAAAACACCTAAAAAAATATCTGAGATTAAATTGATTAGTTCCACACAATAAAAAATGCTGGGGAGCTCAGAATGACGGTTGCAAAATAAGGATCTCCAGTTCATTTGCCTCCATGGCACATTACTTTGATCCATTCACCAAGTACTTATGGACATGCCAGCGACAGACAATTATCGGCTTAAACGTAAAAAATTTATTAAAATTGCGAGGCAACACGCCTTTTTGTGACTCACAAAGGGAGGTTAGCGTGGCACTTACGATATGGGTGCGTTTTCTATTAGCGCAGGAAAAGAATATTGCCGCTACAAAAATCGCGGCGGAACTGACGCAACGCGGGATAAAAATTCATAACCCTGAATCAGGGATAACAGATGGTGTTGGGCTGGTGGTTTTTGATCATTTTTCCGATGAGCTAAGCAATTTGATCTCCAGGGAATGCCGCCATTATAAAAATCGCCTGCTGGCGATCCATTGCAACAAACTCATTCCTGAACATGCCCGTACATTGATGCAATCCGGTGCAACAGATATTCTGGGGTTGCTAAACTCGGAATCAATTATCGATGAAATTCTTGCGCGAATTTTGCGTTGGGAAGCGGTTGATAACCTGCTCGAATCGCCATACGTAACATCGAACCTGATTGGTGAAAGTCCAGCTTGGAAAAATGTGTTGCGGCAATTGGTTGAAGTTTCGCACTTTACCGACGCCCCAGTGCTTGTCCAAGGTGAAAGTGGTACGGGAAAGGAGTTGGTTGCGCGGCTCGTACACGAATTGGATCGTCGCAAACCTAAAAAAGAATTAGTAGTGCTGGATTGCAGTACGATTACGCCGGAGCTTTCGGGCAGCGAATTTTTTGGCCATGAGCGAGGGGCATTTACCGGCGCAGTAGCAGCGCGCGATGGTGCCTTTGCATTGGCCGATCAGGGCACATTATTTCTCGATGAAGTGGGCGAGCTACCGCTGCATTTACAAACCCAATTGTTGCGTGTCATCCAGGAGCAAACCTATAAACGAGTTGGCGGCAATGTTTGGCAACGCACATCTTTTCGTCTGGTGTGTGCCACCAACCGTAATCTGTGGGCGCAAGTACAAAAAGGTGAATTCCGTGCAGACCTTTATTTTCGCCTCGCCAGTTTTGTTTGCCAGTTACCGCCATTGCGCGAGCGGCCGGAAGACATTTTGCCACTGGCACGCTATTTTTTACGTGCAGCATCCACGACAGATTGCGCATTTGAAATGGATGACGCCGTCGAAGAATATTTATTAAACCGCACCTACCCAGGCAATATTCGCGACCTTCGCCAGGTGGTGATGCGGCTGATGTGCCGCCATGCCGGAAAAGGCGCTATCACCCTCGGTTGCATTCCGCCGGACGATCGCGAACACTGGTACCACCATCATGCAGTCTGGTATGAAGGCGGTTTCGAATTGGCAATACGCCGTGGCTTGATGCACGGAGCCGGATTGAAGGATCTGAGCAGAATGGCGGAAGAAACCGCCATTCGTATTGCGGTTGAAGAAGCAGAAGGCAACCTTCAGCAAGCGGCATTGCGCCTGGGTGTTACTGATCGCACCTTGCAATTGCGCCGCGCCGCACGTCGCGAAGCCTAGGCAGAGCGTTTTTGTGTTGCTATGCGTAATTGGCGCGGGCCGGGACGCTGTAATCCGGTCAAGCGTAAAAAATTTCCCCCTAACACCATGGCGTGATCAGCAGGTGATAATCCCATCGCTTTGACCTTGGCCAATTCAACACCCGGATGCAACCAGGGACCATCGCTGCCGAACAATAATTTTTGTGGCCCGCAACGTTCCACCACACGCATTAGCAAATCAAAAAAACGTACACCGGATGTATCTGTGTATAAATTGGGGTAAGTTTCCAAACGATCCAAAAACAACGTTTGCGAACGCCATTTTTCCGCAAAGCTGGATAAGTGTGGCACGATGAAATTCAGGTCAGGATAATCGCGCGCCAACCAATCCAGTACAGTCAATTCGGTTTCCACGTCGTAGAGAATGGGCACTTTAAACACTCGTGCGGCTTCGCAAATTTCTGCACTAATGCGCGCGTCATGGCGATGGACTTTAATACCCACAAAACCGTATTCCTCCACCGCCGTTTTCAGCATCGAAAAAATTCGACCTTTATCGCGTTGCGCGTGTAAATAACAGAGTCCCATTAACCGTTCAGGGTATTGTTTGACGAAGTGCGCCACGGTGCGATTTGCCTGCGCGTAATCAGCGTGGAAATTGGCGAACACCACACTGTGGGTGATACCCACTGCTTGCGCACGCTGCAAATAACGCGCAAGCAATGATGCGCCGGTCCAGGGGTCCTCCAAACCGAAACCGGCAACACCGTGGCAATGGGAATCGATAATCATGGCTAGACTCCCAAAACCTGTATTTGATTGCCATAACGCTGCCAGTTTCCACTGGTGTTTCCCCGTACACGTTTTTGTTTACAACGCGCACAGGAACAACCGGGCGAGCAGGTTCCACATTGGCAAGGAGAAGTACCGCAGTTCTGGCAGGATTTAGCGGTACAACGATCACAGGTGCATTTTTTTGTCGTCTGGCAAGAGCAGCGTTTTTTTAAATTAACAGGTGCGTCTACGGGCTGTATTTCCGTCTCCGCACTAAACACGCTTCCTTTTTTCAGCACCAGATTGTCCCCGGAAAAATGCTGGCGTGCATCAACCAATAGTGGCGATGAAGGAGGCAATATGTTGTGAATAGTCACTCCGGAATTAACGCTTTGTTTACCCACAGGCCGGCTACCTGACAGCAAGTATCGACTGTTCTGTTTACCCACTTTTCGCAACAGTTGGTCAAGCGCCCGTTCCACATGGCGGTCAAGATTATAGAAGCCTTTGATCGTTGCCATATACACCCGTAAGTTGTCCCACGAGCATTGGTTAGGCCACTGGTTACTCGGCTTCAGGTAAGCGAAAAAGCGGCTGCGAAATTCTTCGGCAATCCCGACTTTCAAAACACAATCTTTCGTACACGAGCCACAAACCTTCGCCGATTTTTTTGAACCTGATTTGGGATCACCAATCATGATGTATACCCCACCTTGATGTTGGCCGACACGCTTTATCGCTTGGTCAAGTGGATGCAAATAACTGTTTCCGTGTTTGACCCATTCCAGGGTGATATCAAATTTCGCCTGGTCCGGATGACCAATTTCTTCTTGCGTTGGTGCCCGTACAAATTGCGCATCCGCTTGCCGGCAAAATTCGCGCAAGGCCCGTTCAGTATCCGGATCGATTAATCCATTCACACGCACGCCTTGTTTGCGCTGGAAATCACGAATAGCACTGCGCGTCTCGCGCCCGGCGATGCCATTCACGGGTAGTTGCAAGCCCGATTTGTGATTCAGGCATTCCTGTATCCAGCGAATTTTTTCACTGCCACCGGCTTCGATTGCATAAGGTTCTGCACTAAAACCACCGCGCTTAACGTAAGCAATTCCCACTCGCGGACGCGAATACTTTGGTGGGCGCACCGGAGGGCGCCGCGCTCCCGGCGGTCGGCGCTGATTGCGCACTTCATCGGCTTCATCGCTCCACTCGCCCGCTACATATTCCGCTTCAAAATTCGATTGCAACTCATCGCACATGATTCACCTCCGAGTGTATCGGTGTAATTTATTTGTTTAATGGTTTACGCGTTTCCTGCCTGCGTGAATTCAGCGTTAGTACCAGGCATTTCACGCAGGAGTCTATGTCTCTCGCACTGTGCCGGGCATTAATGACAAATCCCAATCGAGCCGGGGAATCGGCGCGCGGCTTCAGCAATAACGACCTGATATTTCGCTGCATCAATGCGCGGTGCAATTCCAGCGCCGATAGTCCAGGTTGTGTTGCCAGTGTTTGCAGCGGAAACAAACCGCCATCGACAGCGATATCCAACTGCTCCATTCCCTGGCGAAAACGCCAGATGTTTTCCGTCAGCTGCGCCCGAAGCTCATCGCCATAACGGCTATTCACAACCAGCGCCCGGGCGGCGGCCTGGATAACCGCAACCGACGGTGGACTACAATGTAAACGGCTCAAACTCTGCGCGTTGAATTGCCGGATCAAACGGCGGCTACCAGACAAAACGGCGACGGGGACACCAAATGCCTTGGCGAGGGATGCTCCCACCAGCAAATCCGGGCCGGTCAATCCCAAGTACCGGAGCACTCCCCCGCCCCCGCTTCCATAGGGAGCCAGCCCATCCGGATTGCACCCGAGTAAACCTAATGCCTGAGTGTCATCTATCATCAGCAAGCCCCCAAAATGGCGCACGATTTCCAGGTACTCACCCAGCGGAACCAACTGGCCTGTTGCCGGGCAAATCCCGTCTGCCACCACCAATGGGCGTAAACCTTCGCGCGCGCCCAGCGTCAGCTGCCGGAGTAAATCACGCGGGTTGTGCCGGGCAAAATGGCGCAACGGAATGCGGCGCAACATCGCCCGCTCTGCTCCCCAACGCGTGATGGGGTAATTGCCGCTATCCAGATAGATGGCGCTTCCAGAAGTGGCAAAACACTCAAACGCATCCATAAACAAATGCAGGGTGGACGGTAATAAAACCGAGGTTTCCGTCCCCTGCAATTGGCTCAGATCTGTCGCTACCTGCTCAGCACCGGGCGGTTCCTCCAGAAGGGCGGGACGCCCCAAGCTAAGCTGATCCCATCCTTTAAGGCTGCGGCTGGTGTGGCCCAATCCGAGATAAAGCGCAGACGTAAAGTCAGGCATAAAAGCCCCCCTTCAACGGGGAGCGTGCTGCATGGCGAGGCGTTTGCGCAGCAACACCGAAGGCATGGTGAAATCCACTCCATCGGCCGCGCTCAGGTCCACTCCGGTTACGGCGCGATAGGCGTGGATGTAGCTTTGAATGTAGGGGCGCATCAAATCCGCCCAACCTTTGGCCTCATCCTCGTTAGTCACTTCGTACCAGTTGTGCCAGCGAATTGTGAGCAGGATCTGTTCTCCCATGACCCCTAAATCACGGAAATGTGTTGCAGGAACATCAGACCAGCCTTGCATATTTTTCATGGTGTCCACTTGCGGCATCCACGCTTCCTTGTGCGGCACCATAATGCGGCTTTGCAGGAAATCGCGAATTTCCGGACGGGAAAGAATCCACTCCTGCATCAACATTTCCACACGGGAAGTCCAGGCCAGATCACCGAACTGGTTGTGCGCACCATGGGCTAAAATCAAATTCAGCTCCTGGATTGCATGCAGCATGGGATAACCATCCGGATCCACAGTAGTGTCCTGTTTGGCGCGAAAATAATCCGCACATTTATTCAACAGATTATGGAATGCCTCCAGGAATTTGGAGCGATTGTCTGCCGGACGTAAATTGGTGACCGCTTTACCGTACAGCTCCAACCCATACTGGTGCTGATACTCATAGGCGCGGCGTTTAATCGACAGGCGATCACGCTCTTCTTCCACATACCCCCAGAGGATATTGTTCATGGGCCGCAGTGGATCAAGTTCCACATGCGCCAACGGATCACGCTCACCGGGCGCGCGTAAATTCTGGAAGCGGCGGCTAATCGCATTAATCGTTTGTACCAGCATTGCTTCCTCATGCCAGTAGTTCCAGATCAATTCCATAAAACAAGGATTATTCACGCGCGAACGAATCAAGATATCGGTACAAAAACGCGGGTCTTTGCCTTTATCCGGTACGGAATAATCAGGCAGCGCAGTATCGACAATATGCTGTATATAAGACTTGCGATTCTCACCCAGGTAATTACCAAACAACGATGCCCATTCACCCTGGGAAACGCGCGAGTAATCGCCCAAATCCAGATTCTTGTGCAACGGCAATTTCAACGCACCGCCTTGCTCAAGGGTGATGCTGCCATTCAACAATAAGAAAATTTCAGTGGCTGTTTTCAGTAATTCATAAGAACCCACACCAAAACTGAATACTTCACTTTTCATGCGCGCGAGTTTGGTTCCGTAAGGACTAACATCTTCTGTTGATGGGTCTGCACACAACACACGATTGATAAAGTTTTGGTATGCACCGAACTCGATTGATTTACTGCTATTCAGTAGCTGCACAAAAAAACTCATCGGCTGCGTAGGTTCAACAACTCGCCGCGCATGGGACACCGTAAAATTACGCGCGGTTACGGGAACAGGTTGTTGCTCCACGATATCTACCGAATTCACAACGTTCATCGCCAGGGGTTTCAGTTTGTCACCGGCTAATGAAATACCTCCCGAAACACCAGTTTCATTATTTGAACCGATGACTCTTAATTCCTCAGTATTTGCAACGGTCAGCGGTTCAAGGCTAATGGACAAATCAATTTGATATTTCCCAGGGGAAGTGAAACGGGATTCATAATCCACCTTACTATCAGGCAGATTCCTCCACTGGGCATCCCGGGAACTAACGGTCAAATCGTCCCAGGCATTTTTGAGCTGCGCGAAAATTCGCTCACCAACCGGATAAAAAGCTATTGAGCTATCTGAAGTATCGAGTCTGATCGATGAGGTGTTATCAAGCTTTGAATTAATTTCAACAAATAATTTTGATGAAATTTCAAAATCAATTTCTTCAGGGCTTTTTTCGGTAGGTTCAATGGAGATCTCGCACCAAGGCACAGCCCATCCGATTCCGCCCGAAAAAAACTCAGCCTGGATCGGGTACGGAAAAAAACATTCGTAGGTGCCGTGACTCAACTGCGGAAATATGCAACGGCCATTTTGAATGTCTGCATATTTGTAGTCATCACTGTCAGAATCCTTCTCACGTAAAACCAGCGTGCCATCCTTAACGCTAATTTTCTGGTTGGAATCTTTTACATAAATGTAGAGATCCACCGCAGCTCCTTTTTTGATTTTTTGCGACATATTATCCTCCCGAGCCAAGGCTCATTAACATTGGTTTGTAGCTAACAGTTTTTTGCAAAACAGTTTGTGAAACCGGGCGCAGCGCGCATACGGCTGAAACATCCAGCGTGCTGCGCAACGCCCAGTGCGTCAGTAATTTTCCCAACACAGTGCTTTCTTCTTCCGGTGTTAATTGGCTATCGGCGCGGGCCTGGCCGATAACGGCAAAAACCAGGGAGGGAGGAGCGCGGTACATCTGCGCCGGATCGCGGCGCCAGGTTTGATAAAGGATTTTCAAGCGCGAAGGTTGACGCTCATCCAGAAGCATCACCTCTTTTAGCGAACGACCGCGCAGGGTTTGTGGGCGATGGTTTGCTAGTAGATTGATAAACGTCGGGATATGCGCATCCAGTTTTCTAAGTAACTCCGCCTTTTTCGATTCCAAGCCTGCCAGCGGATAATAGGAGTTCCATTGCGCTTCCACCCTGTCCCATTGCGGATGCGGATAGAGTGCCCGCCCGATGGCACAACTCAACTTGACGCGAATCCAGGGAGCAGGATGCGGATCCTCCGTATCCACCCGAAACACAAATGGCCGCGGCAACCCAACCACACTCATCAAGCCAAGTGTCGAAGCCACGCCCGCACGGGCAACCGACCAGAAATCTGCCACTATCTCGGAAATCCAGCGCTCCCAGAGTTGCCAAGCAGTTTGTGCCGGCCCCGCCATGCCTTGTTGCTCGCGCAATGCCGGACGCAGCGAGTTCACCAGATCCAGTAACGCAGCAGCCTGATGGCCAACTTCATGAAATAGCGACGACGCTATGCCGTTACCAATCATGCGTTCGCGCGGAACCCGGATCACCGCCACCGGATTCACCCCACCACCCGGCAAGCGCGTACGCGCCCGGCGAATGGCCGCACCAACTCCGCGATCCAGATAACAAATCACTGGCGGGGATTGGTAATAGCCACCGGGAAGATGCAAGGCATCGGCTGAAGCCACGTCCAACCCCGACAGCCAGACCCCGGTTTCGTTTTCACTGCGCTGGGTGATGACATCGTTGAACAGATCAAACTTGTTTAGCACCGCGTTGAACTGCAAGCGCAAGAAGATAAAACGGCGATGCGCATCCTCGGCAGTAACGCCCTTCCCTTCCGGGCTCTTCAACCATTGCAGAAAATCAGCGGCACGCCTGCGCAACTCACTTCGCCCCTGAGCCAATACCCTCTCAATGGCCGTCTGGGATTCCGGTAGTAAGCTGGCCGCAGGCAACATGGTTTCCTGTAATGCGAAGGATTTAACCCTGCCCAGCCGGGTTAGCAGGGCGCGGGTCTCCTGTTCCAGGAACAAAGCGGTGGGTCCGGGGAGTGCCATGGCCGTCACACTCCAAACAGAATGATGCGATTGCCTTTACGCACCCAGCGACCGGATTGCCCAGCGACGGTTCGGGTTATCGCTGGCCCGCTACCACGAATTAATCCGGGTGCAAAGCGTTGCGCCGCCTGGTTAGTCGCCTGCTGCACAATACTGGCGGGGTTGGCACCGGTAGCGGTCGATGCGTTTTTCACTGCATCGGCCGCAAAGCGAACATATTGCTTGGCCAACTCGAAGGATTCGTCCTCATGGCTTAAGCCCTCAGTCTCCAGGCCCAGCATAGTTCCGGCACCGGAGCCAATCCGCTCCCCCCATTTGGCGCCGGTATCACCACCAAAATGGCGTCCCACTGCCCCTCCCACAATCGGCAGTGCCTTCTTGGCCGCATCTTTCAGTACTCCACCCAAGGCTTGACCAACCGGCGACTTAATCGCCGTGCCCACAGCACTGGCAGCCTTGCGGATAAAGCCACCAAGAAAATGATTCAGCTCTGCTTCATTGGTCACTTCCAGGAGTTCGGAGGCCAACTCCAGGATCTCGGCCTCACCAAAAACTTCCGCACTTTCACCACTCCATTCGTGTGCGGAGAACTCAAAGCTTTCACCTTCAAACGCTTCTGTTTCTGGGGAGTATTCCATAAACGTGCGATCTATATCGTGCATGGCAATCTCCTTATCTACACATTCAAAAGAACGATATTGCGGCCACGACGCACCCAGCGACCGCTGGTGCTGTTCGAGCTGCGACGCGGACTGGCACCGGACAACAAACCGGGTGCGAATACGCGAGTGGATTGCATCACCGCATTCTGAGCGGCAATTTGCGGACTGGTATTGCCCGGTGCGGCCAAGGCATTTTTAACGGTATCGCCCGCTATCCGCACAAATTGCTTAGCGCCTTCAAATTCGCGATCCTCCTGATTCAAGAACTCCGCCTCCAACCCCAATGCACTGCCGGCGTAACCCGCGAGGCTGCTGCCAATCTTTGCACCCAAAGGCCCGCCCACAAAACCACCCAAAGCACCACCCGCAATAGGCAACGCCTTTTTGGCGACGGTTTTCAAGACGCCACCTAACGCCTGGCCGATTGGGGAGCGCGCCACTTTGCCGATAGCACCGGCCGCCCTTTTTACTAATTTGCCGAGGAAATAATTGAGCTCCTCCTCATTGTTGATCTCGAGTAATTCAGCGGTTAGCTCCAGCAGCTCACCTTCATTAAAAACCTCGCCACTGCTGGCAAACTCCTCCTCGTATTCGAATTGCTCTCCTTCAAATACATTGGCTTCCGCGTTGAATTCAAAAGCATTTTCTTGCTGGTACATGATGTTTCCTCCAATTGATCAAATAATTTGTTCAGTCGGAATTAGCCTTGCCCAACATCAGCATTGGAAAATCCCTTCAGATAACTGCAAAGGGACTAGAGCAACCGCTATGCCAGCGCCCAAGCCGGCTCAACCAAAATCGCTAAGTCATTGAGGAAAAAGAATTTATTTTTAAAAACCCGATAGATCCGGAAAAATAAAAACAGCGGGAAACGAAAGGGATTTCGTTTAGGGAGAAAAACCGGGGAATGCGCGCGAAACAAATTTCGGGGGAAAAATCAAAACCATCCGCTTCAGGACAATACGGATGCGCAACCTGGTGACGAAATCACTGAGGGGGGAAAACGATCAATATGACGATCAGCCAAAAACAGGTACACTGTATATAACAACAGTAACATTTCATGCAGCAGGATCTGCGCTCACCACCGAATCCGCACAGACATTGCACATGAACAATCCACCTCGTCACCCTATTGACCTCGCGCCCGATTATTACCTGAATAATTTTCGCATTTTGCTCGATTGGGTGTACCAGCGCTACGCGGATTTATTAGACGAGCAAGAACAGCGATTTATAAAAACGTTTTATACGCTGGAACACGGTGCACAGTGCTTGCTGGTGCGCTTGTCCAGCCGCAAAGGACCATTGTTTCGGCGCGACAAACTGGATTACACCGAAATCGCCAACCTGGATTCAAGCGCACAGCAACTGATTGATGCAGGTTTATTACACAGGGATTTTCCGATTAGCCTCGATGCCCTGGCAAACGCACTGACCAAACCGGAATTATTAGCGTTATTCAGCGCCCAGCTTGCCGCTATGAAACAAGCGCGCAAGGAAGTGTTGATTCAGGAACTGCACACTCATTTTTCTGCACCGCAACCTTGGCAATTATGGACGAGTAATCAATTTGGCGACGCTTACTATCTGGATAACCAAGCCATTATCCAAACACTATTGTTGTTATTTTTTGGTAACGCCTATCAGGACCTCACCGAATTTGTGTTGCAGGATTTAGGATTATTTCGCTACGAAAATTATTCAATCGACCATCGCCATCGACTCTTTAAAAGCCGCGACGAATTAATCCAATATCAACAACTGGTGCGGTTACGAGAGCAGCTTGACGCGGATGCCAGTACCGCAATGCTCACCCAAATCGTCGAGCAAATACCTGCCGCAAGTGCAAACGAAAAGTTACAACGCCGACGCGCCAAATTAATTAACCATCTTGCTTATGAATTAGAACGAGCTGGCGAATATTTGCAGGCAGCTCAACTGTACGAGCAAAGTCATTTATCTCCAGCACGCGAGCGACGTATTCGCTTGCTGGAAAAACAAGGTGATTTTTCCGGCGCATGGCAACTGCTCACTGAACTGCTTGCAACCCCACAGGATGAACAGGAACTGCAAGTAGCGCAGCGTATCGCGCCGCGGCTCGCCAAAAAGTTAGGAATCACCTATTCAAAAAAAACTGCGGCAACGATTTACGAACAACACCTGCCCCTTTCGCCCCTGCAAGATGCACAAGGTAATACGTTAAGAGTAGAAGAAGTTGCGCGCTTATCGCTGGACGGCCCCAATGCTCCATGCGTGTATGTCGAAAACGCATTGATCGGCAGCTTATTCGGCTTATGGTTGTGGCCAGAAATGTTTGGCGATATCGAAGGTGCCTTTACTAATCCCTTTCAAGCGGCGCCACTGGATATGTATCAGGAAAACTTTACTCGCAATCGCCCCGGCATTGCGCATTTGCGCGCGCTATTTACCACTAACCAATATCAGGCCCATCTCATCCACTACTGGGAAACAAAAAATGGAATCACCAATTACTTTGTAAATTGGTCCCTGCTCGACCGGGAATTACTAGACCTCGCTTTGCAATGCATTCCTGCCGCGCACCTCAGTGTCATTTTCGAACGATTACTTTTTGACATCAAAAATAATCGCAGCGGCTTTCCCGATTTAATCCAGTTTTTCCCGGATCAACAAACCTATCGCATGATTGAAATCAAAGGACCGGGCGACCGCATTCAGGATAATCAGGCGCGCTGGCTGGAGTATTTTTCACAGCATAATATTCCCGCGGAGGTGTGTTATGTCCGCTGGGCCTAATCCTGTATTGGCTACAGAGAAACAAAAATCAGTTGCTGTTAAAACCCTGGTGGAATTTGCCGCAAAAACCGGCAGTCTGGATCGGCGTTTTACCCCCGCGCCAACAGGCCAAGAAGGTATTGAAGGCCACAAAAAAGTTACCTCCAGGCGCGGGGAAGGTTACCAAACCGAAATGAGTTTAAGCATCAGCTACAACGGCATCACTTTTCGCGGCCGCGCTGATGGTTACGACCCCGCCGCCCACTGCATTGACGAGATAAAAACATTTTATGGCGATGTGGATCGCATTCCCGAGAATCATCGCGCCCTGCATTGGGCGCAAGCCAGATGTTATGGCTGGATGTACTGTGCACTCAATGGTTGCGACCAAGTCAATTTGGCATTGATTTATTTTGAGCTGGCAACAGAAACCGAATTTTTGTTGGAAGAGAACTGGAAAGCCAGTGAACTGCAAAAATACTTCGAACTTCTAGCCGAAAAATACTGCACATGGCAAACGCAATTGAACCAGCGCCGCCATCAATTACAGCAATGGCTGGAACAACTGCAATTTCCATACGGAGAAATGCATGCTTCGCAGCGAGTCATGGCGGAAGCCGTTTATAAAGCGGCCGCCACTGGTCGGGTCGTATTAGCAGAAGCGCCAACCGGTACCGGCAAAACCCTTGCAGCACTTTTTCCTGCTCTTAAATCCATACCGCGCACGCCAGTCGATAAAATTTTTTACCTCACTGCAAAAACAACCGGCAAACAACTAGCACTGGAAAATATCCAACTTATTACCAGTGCTGCAGCAGCACCATTGCGCACATTGGAGCTTACGGCCCAGGAAAAAGCCTGCCTGGAGCCGGATAAAAAATGCCGTGGCGATTCCTGCCCCTACGCACTGGACTTTTACAGCAAACTGGAGGCTGCACGACAGGCCGCTTTTGCTACCCCGATGTTGAACAAACAAGCACTAAATAAACTCGCTGATCAATTTGAAATATGCCCGTTTTATTTGAGCTTGGAGATGAGCCGCTGGGTAGATATAGTGGTGGCCGATGTGAATTACTATTTTGATGGCACACCATTATTATTGGGATTAACCAATCAATTTGAATGGAACCCTTACCTATTAGTGGATGAAAGCCACAATTTGATTGAACGTGGGCGCAGCATGTACAGCGCCGAATTGAATCGCGCCGAGCTGCTCGCCGCCAAAAAAGTTGCACCCGCTGCGCTTAAAAAGCCGCTGGAAAAAATTAACAAAGCCTGGCTATCCCTACTAAAAAAACTAACGCAAGTAACAGATGATTTCGTCCGAATAGAAATATTACCCGAAAAACTCGGGCAAGCTCTGGTAGAGTTTACCA